>DATCTN010000019.1 GCA_036567965.1 Candidatus Kryptoniota bacterium | reverse complement strand
TGAGGTCATTGATGACCTGGTCACGGTTCGAACTCTGAGCGTTACTCTTAAACATTGATATTCCAACGGCTATAGCAATACCAACGATAATGACGCCGAGTACGATTAGCAGAAGTTGTTGCTGTCCCATACTTACCTCCTTTTACTTTAGGGGACGATGAAAGAAAACCTTTAACGCCTGCCTCAACGGGAATAATAACGTCACATGCGAAGAAAGTCAAGTTTTCAAGCCTTTCGCGCACTGACTGCTCGTCTAGGCTTTTCACTAAGATGCAATTGCAATGCCAAGCGGGGGGGGTGTGCCTCCTTTACCATTATGCCGCAAAAGGACTCAAACTTCAAGTAATTGGAAAGAAAATATTTCCGGCTGTTAGAAATAATTACCGTCATGTAACATCCATGTGAAATTTTGGAAACAAAGAGTGAACGAACCGTTATTTGGATCACACCGCCGAGCGCTAGCACCGGCTTAGATGCCGGATGTTAGACATTAAGACTGACGTACCTTTATCGTCCCCACAAGTCAAAGGCGTAAATGACTTCGTCTAGCGTCAGACCAGCGGCAGGCGCAGACATCGGCGCGTTTCTCCTCTCCCCTGTCTCCATGATCGCGCGGAATTCAGAAGCTGACAATCTACCACGTCCCACAGCGATGAGAGCACCAACGATCGCTCTCACCATGCCATAAAGAAAACGGTCGGCTTCAATGACAAATGTAAGATCCTGGTGTTCCATAGTCCAGGAAGCCCTGGAAACATTGCAGATAAAAGTTTCATCATGAAGTTTGGGCGACCGCTCCGATGCATGCTTTGTGAAGCTCCTGAAATCGTTCGTCCCAAGGATTAAGCTTGTAGCTTCGGTCATAGCATCAACGGAAAGCGTGAATGGAACAAAAGAAGTGTATAGCCTTTCTGTCGGCGTCTTGGATGTGACTATTCGGTAAACATATCTTCTGAGAACTGCATCGTACCTCGCATGAAAAGTCTCAGGCACCTCAGTAGCTTTGCGTATTGAAATATCAACTGGAAGAAGACCATTTCCAGAAAATTGAATTTTCTCGCATTTCCACTTTGAGGAGGTATGGAAGTTTGCTACCTGACCCTTAGCGTGGACCCCCGCATCAGTCCTCCCCGCGCCTATCGCCTTAACATTCTCTTGAAACATTGTCGATAGACTCTTCTCGATTATTCCCTGGATGCTGTTGCCGTTCTTTTGGATTTGCCAGCCACCGTAGGCTGTTCCATCATATTCTATTAGGAGGGCGATATTGCGCATGAGCACCAGCCTGAAATTACATATTGAATTCGAGTGTTAAAATGCTGCACGCCAACATCGTGCATGTCAGAAAGGTAGAGGCTCCTCGCGTCCGATAGGGCTCGATTAACCTCCTGCTTTAGCACGGACTAGAATGGACGCTGCCCTAAGAGGTCAAAAATCTGCGGACAGATTGAGATAAAGGCCCGTAGTACCCGGGAAATCGTTCAGAGTAGCTGTGGCACGTGCATTGACAATTGATGCGAGACGCGCTGCGCTAACAGCACTGATAAGGTGATTAAGCACGATCACTCCCGCGGTGTATCTGCCATAATCGAGATACTGATCGGCTCTTATTCTAAGATCTTTAAATCGTTCCCGCTGAGCATCGGATTGCCATTGCCATTGGTACGTTGTGACATTATACATCGCCCCGAAATCGCCATCGTGAATCTTCTTCACGTTGTAATCCGCGGTATTCAGGTAATTGCCGATATTTACAAAGAAAAGATCGTTCTTCCCGACTGCGTTCACACCAGCATTTACTCTCGCGTAATTGATCGCGTCATTTCTCAGTTGATCCGAATACATCTCAATAGCAGTGTAAAAAACCCAGAGCGACACTTCAGTAATCGTTGAATACTTTCCAACGTCATATCTGCCGGCATAGAGTTCCCCGAGACCCGGCACTGCTAAAGATGCTACCGCGGCCAGTGTAGGCGACTTATGAACCGCAACTATCTCGGAGGATTCCAATTTCTCACGCGGGCTGTCCAGGATTTTTGATGTGAGCTCGAGCCGACTCTGAGAATAAAGCGGCTGCACATTCAATCCGCATACGATAAGAAGCGAGCAAACCAAGAGGAACGTCTTCACGAGATCACCTGACCTAAAGCGGTGTTATCGCTCACCCCTGAAATCAGCACATCAGGGATCGTATTTGCATGTTGAGCATTCAGGTCTACCTGCACCCGGATATAGTTTGAAGTGAACCCAAACATCTTCCCGTCTTTCGTCTCTTCTTCCACCAGCACTTTCATAATCTTTCCCACAAATTGTCTATTGAAAGCGTAGCGTTTCTTGGTTGAGAGGACTCTAAGTGCCTCGCTGCGTTTTCTCTTTACCCGTGGGTCAATATTGCCTGAGAAATCCGCGGACACAGTCCCGGGACGTTCAGAGTACGAAAAAACATGAAGGTAAGTAAGAGGCAGATCTTCAATGAAAGCGTAACTCTTATCGAACAAATCATTAGATTCACCGGGGAAACCAACAATAGTATCCGCTCCGATCCCGGCAGTCGGAATTTTTTCGTGTACATACTCGATAGCTTCGCGGTACTGAGATGAATTGTAGCGGCGCCGCATTTTCCTGAGGATCTCATCCGCGCCACTCTGCAACGGCACGTGGAAATGACGACAAAACCTCGTGGAACCCGCGACAAAGTCGACCACGTCACGTGTAAGCAGATTAGGCTCAATCGAGCTGATCCTGAATCGATTAACACTTTCGACCCGCTCAAGAGCAGTGAGCAAATCGATAAACTGTCCCTCTTCCGGTCCTACTCCTCTGCCGAAATCGCCGACGTTGACTCCCGTGAGGACGATCTCTTTAAAACCGAGATCCGCTATTCTTCTCGCTTCATCAACAAGAAAAGATATCGACGGGCTGCGGCTGGCGCCTCTGACCCTCGGTATCGTACAGTACGAGCAGGAGTAATCGCATCCGTCCTGCACTTTGAGAAACGCGCGAGTTCTCGCTCCCTCCGACGCAGAGTCGGCCGCGCCGAATTCCACGGCTTCATCTATCGGTCCGGCAAAAACACGCGCGTGATAATTCTTGACAAAATCATCGACATGATTGAATAGCTCGAACTTTTCCCTGGCACCGAGAACCAGATCCACACCTTCTATCTGTGCAACATCTTCCGGTTTCCCTTGAGCATAACACCCCGTGACAACCACAAATGCGCCGGGTGAGTTCCTCAAGGCTCGGCGAACAACCTGACGACAGTCACTGTCAGCACTTTGCGTAACGGTGCATGTATTTATGACGAATACATCAGCAGGGTCAGCGAACTCGACCACCTCAAATCCGCGCCGCCTGAATTCTTTCTGAATTTGAACAGTCTCGGCATAATTCAATTTACAGCCGAGGCTTTCAAACGCGACACGTTTCTTTTCCATTCAGCGGATCCTCTTGGCCCCCTTAATGGGGATTCGGGTCAATTTCAGATTGCGCCCGTTTAAAGTCAAGCCTCAGGATTCTCTTGAGGCTTTTCACTCTCCAAGGCTTCCTTCCCCTGATCTTCTTCTTGATCTTTCGGCTTCTTGTCGGCAGCGCGCGCCTTTGTTCCCCTTCTCTCATCCGGGTTTATCTTATGGTTCGCCAAGAACTCCTGGTATAGCGCCGTATCTTTGTCTCTGTAATACTCAAGTGCACTGAGGACGATCCTCTTGCCGTCTTTGTCGAACTCGATGACCTTCAAGTTCAGGTCTTCACCCGCGGGAAAGTGGGCGACAAAATTCTTGAGGTTCATCGGTGACATATGGGAATGCGGGATGAAGCCGTCGACATCACCAGGAAGTTCGACAATAGCACCCTTCTCGATATGTCGAATTATTTTACCCTGGACTTCCGCGCCAACCTTGAATTCCTGCTCGAACTTGTCCCACGGGTTTTCCATCGCCTGCTTATGTCCGAGTGAAATTCGGCGCTGTTCCTTATCCACCGCGAGAACCACAATGTCAATTTCGTCTCCACGTTTCACAAGTTCCCCGGGATGGCGAATCTTCTTTGTCCAGGAGAGATCGGAGATGTGAATAAGACCGTCCACACCCGACTCAAGCTCCACGAATACTCCGAAGTTCGTCAGGTTGCGGACTATCCCTTTATGTCTGGAACCGACCGGATACTTCTCGATGAGCTGTTCCCACGGATCAGGCTCTAGCTGTTTCAATCCGAGCGAAAGCTTCTTATTATCCTTGTCGAGACTGAGTATCACCGCTTCGACCATTTGCCCCATCGACACTTTCTGGGATGGGTGTTTGACATGTTCGGTCCAGCTCATTTCAGATATGTGAATCAGGCCCTCGATACCTTTTTCGATCTCGACGAACGCACCGTACTCGGTAAGGGAGACGACCTTTCCGTTTACGCGCTGCCCCACCTGATATTTGTCTTCAATGCTCTTCCACGGTTCGGGTTGCAGCGCTTTCATGGAAAGGGAGATGCGTTTTTTCTCTTCGTCGAAGTCGGTCACAACGACCTGGATCTTCTGGTCGAGCTTCACAACTTCGGATGGATGATTCACCCGCCCCCATGAGAGGTCGGTGATATGTATCAGGCCGTCCACTCCGCCCAGATCGACGAACACGCCGAATTCTGTAATTGCCTTCACTGTTCCTTCAAGGATGAGGCCCTTCTCCAACTTGGAAAGGATTCTCTTCCGTTGCTCCTCTATTTCAGCTTCGAGCAATGCCTTGTGACTGACAACCACATTTTCGGCGGCTTCATTTATTTTTACGACTCTGAAGTCCATGGTCCTTCCGACATACGCATCAAAATCTCTGACCGGTCTGACGTCGACTTGGGAGCCAGGAAGGAACGACTCGAGGCCCATCAAGTTGACCATCAATCCGCCTTTAACTCTTCGGAGCACTGTGCCTTGAAGCACGGTTTGATTCTCATGGGCACTCACTATCCTATCCCAGATCCTGATAAAATCGGCGCGACGTCTCGAGAGAACGACTTGCCCGTCCTGATCCTCCACACTGTCGAGAAAAACCTCCACTTCATCTCCCGACTTGAGTTCGTTCAAGTTGGGGAACTCGAGTTTCGGCACAAGTCCCGACGACTTGAACCCGATGTCGACAATTACATCATTTTCAGTAAACCCTATGATTCTGCCTTTTACAATCTCTCCGGCATCAAATTGTTTCAGACTCTTATCGTAAAGATCAATCATCTCTTTGAGTTCTGCTTCTGTGTAGGGTGAATCTTCACCCGTCAGCAGCTTCACTTTCCCAGCAGGCCTTCTTCGAGTTATAACCTCATCTGGACTTTGCATTGGCATCGTTTCTGTGGCCTTTTCTTCTTCGGTCATTAATTATCTCCTTTGAAAATCACCGCCAGCATTAGGCGGTCCGCCAGGAATCGGGCGGAGCGATCGCCCATCATCAGTCCGAAACCGCCAGAAGAGACCGAGTCAAGGATTTTGTTTTGGTTCAACATTAGTTATTTGGGGCGGCTTTCTGTTCTAAAGACTCTCCAGTCAAAACCCGTTGGTCCATTCTCTCTATCGCCCGGCCGACCTTCTCCATCAGCCATTGAGGCGTTGATGTCGCACCGGTGACTCCCACCGTCGCAGCATTTTCAAACCATCGTGAATCAAGCTCGTCTTCATGTTCAATAAAATATGACGCCAGGTTTTCTTCCTTACAGATATCAAAAAGAACTTTACCGTTTGAACTGATTTTCCCCGCGACGAAGACGATTACGTCATTATTTGTCGCGAACTCTCTCAGCTTTTTGTCACGACCCGAGACCTGACCGCAAATCGTGTCTTTAGCTAGAAAAGATTTGGCTATGTCCTCCATAGTCCCGACCACAAGATCCTTTATCTTCCTGGAGAGAGCATCCTTGATCGCATAGAATGTGGGTTTGTCCATCGTGGTCTGCGAGAATAAGACGGTCTTTTTCGAAAAGTCAACCTTCTCCAGCGCTTCCCCGACAGTCTTCACGACCACGGCTTCATCATTACATACTCCGCGAAGCCCAATGACTTCAGCATGATCTTTCTTTCCGAAAATCACTATCTGATAATGGTCGTCGTAGAATCTCTTGATTCGCTCCTGCAATTTTGACACAACCGGACACGTCGCGTCCACCAGTTCAAGGTTCAATTTCTTCGCCAGCTCGAATGTTGAGGGCGGTTCGCCATGAGCCCGAATAAGGACCTTCGCATCTTTCACGCTTCCGAGGTCCTTATGCGAAATAGTCTGGAGTCCTTTTTCTCCGAGCCGTTGGATCTCCTCCGGGTTATGAATTATATCTCCAAGGGAATACAATTTCCCCGACTGCTTCAATTCATCTTCGGCGAAATCTATCGCGCGCACAACGCCCCAGCAGAACCCACTGTTCTTGTCGACCGACACTTTCATTTTCTCACCGTCTCCTCAGTGTTCACCATAGCTCCATTTGCGTAATTCAAAATCATGTGGACCTGCTCTTCGATAGTCAAATGAGTCGTATCAATTTCGATCGCGTCATCAGCTTTTCGAAGGGGACTTGTCTCTCGAGTGGAATCTTTCAAGTCACGTTCTTTGAGGTCACGGACCACCTGGACGAGAGGAAGCTCGACCCCGCTTGTTGAGAGCTCTTCCTGCCGCCTTCTTGCCCGTTCCATCACGTCCGCAGTCACGAAGAATTTCAGATCCGCATCCGGGAAGACCACCGTTCCAATATCTCTCCCGTCTACCACACAACCTTTTTGTGAACCTATCTCGCGTTGCTTTTCCACCATAATTTTTCTGAGACCTGCGTAAGAACTTACAAGGCTTACGTTCCTGGTAACCTCTTCGGATCGAATAGCCTCGGTCACATCCCTGCCGTCGAGCTCGATATTCAATTTTCCCTTGTCATTGTGGAGGGTGATTTCGGATTCCCCGGCCATCTTGACGACTCGGGGCTCATCGGCGGGATCTAGGTTAGAGGAAAGGACCTTAAGAGTTATCGCCCGGTACATTGCGCCGGTATCGACATAAACATATCCGAGTTTCTGCGCCACGAGTCTTGCAGTTGTACTCTTGCCAGATCCAGCGGGGCCGTCGATTGCGATAAGTATTTTCCTCACACCTTTCCTTTTAGTACAAATCCAAAGGCCTACCTGAAGCCTCAGGGCATTAAATTTAGCCCCTTCGAGTGAAACAAGCAACGCTCCGAACCGGAGGTGGAAGAATTGGAACAATCCGGAGTGAAAACACGAAATCAGCCCCGTTTGATTGCCCAGCGCAGCAACTCCTTCAAGCTTGGGCGCTTACCGTAAACGAGGATACCGATCCTGAAGACTCTCCCGGCTGCAATCATGCAGAAATAGGTCGACACTATGAGAATCGCTGCCCCAGCTATCAGTTCCCACAAGTCAGGCGACTGGATGGGAATTCTGAATGCCATCATGGTCGGGGTGAGGAGCGGGATCAACGAAATCACCTTTAGGTATCCAGCAGTCGGATCTTGAGCAACCAGAAACGCGAGCGCAATCGGAAAGAAAATCAGCATCGAGGCGTAGCTTGTCGCCTGCTGTGCCTCCTGCTCGGTGGTGACCGGAGAACCTATCATGACGAATATTGAAGAGTAGAACAAGAATCCAAGAACAAAGAATACGAGAATCCACCAGCCATTGTCGGGAAAGGAGAGAAACCCAGCGAGCTGCCCCGCAAATGAGACTCCGATAGCAGCCCACACGGCAAGCTGAGTCATTCCAAGGAGGCTCAGCCCGAGGATTTTCCCCGTCATTATTTCGTCGGCGGTCGCGGATGACAACAAGACCTCGACTATCCTGTTCGACTTCTCCTCGATGACACTTCTGACGAGAAGCTGCCCTGACGTGATAATGAAGAGCGCGAGGATGATGATGAAGATGTAGCCGAGAGCGAATCCCGATCCGATCTCGGCCTTTGACTCTTCTCCGCCCTTAGACAACTTCACAGTCTCATAGCCAACGGGCTTTGCTACTTCGGCAATCAAACCGGGTCGGACTCCATTACGTTCGAGTTCGTTGGATACTATTATGTCTTTTACTTCCGATTGCATTCTTTCCATCTGTTGGAAGTTGGAGACGTTCTGAGAAACAAAAACGAATTTTCTCGTTCTGGCAATGCCGGAATCGATTATCAAGTACGAGGAAATTTTATCCTGGAGGACCATCCTGTTCGCAATTGTGCGACAGCTATCTCCGGGGGAGATATTCACGACGTGATAATTCGGTCTACCGTCCGGCAATTTATATTTCTCAAGAAGCTTTGCTGAAAGCCGAGGTGCGATCTCGCCCGTACTGTCGATGATCCCAATGCTGACCGTAGAAGAATCTCCTTTGTTGATAAGCAGCGTCGGAAGAACTGAGAAAAGCAATATAAATGCAGGTGTGAGGACCAACGAAATTATAAACGCTTTCGTTTTCACCTTTTCTATGAATTCCCATCTTGCGATCGTGAGTATTTTATTAATTGGCATTTTTTCCCCCGACAGCTTCAATAAAAATTGAATTAAGCGATGCTTCCTCAACCGAGAACTTCGTCACATCGACAGCTTTGAGTACCTGACTCAAGATCGCACGTCGATTATTGCCGTCGTCCATTTTGAGTTCAGCATAATTCTCGTAGAGATCCATTGATGCGATTCCTGATAGTTGACGCAACGCGGAAGGATCTCCCTCGAACTCAAGATGGATTGTGTTATTTCCGTATCTTCTTTTAATTTCACCAAGCTCGCCATAAAGCACGACCTTCCCCTTGTCGATCAGGCATATGCGGTCACACAATTTTTCTGCCTGTTCCATCTGGTGAGTTGAGAACACAATCGTTTTCCCCTTCGATTTCAATTCGCTCATTATGTCTTTGATAACGATTTGATTGACGGGATCCAGTCCTGAAAACGGCTCATCGAGGATAAGCATGTCAGGAGAATGAAGGAGGCAGGAGATGAACTGCACCTTTTGCTGCATCCCTTTCGACAGCTCATCCACTTTCTTTTCCGCGCAATGAGAAAGCTCGAATTTCTTCAGCCAGTCGGACGCGAGTCTTCTGGCGTTTTGCGGCGAGACACCGTGCAAGCCGCCAAAATAGACGAGTACATCGATGACTTTACTTTTCCTATACAAACCCCTTTCCTCGGGAAGATAGGCGAGCGAGTTTTTAATCTCGGGGGTCAGGGGTTTGCCATTGAACATTACTGTTCCTGAATCGGGCTCGATGATACCCAGAGAGATTCGTATTGTGGTTGTCTTACCTGCACCATTTGGGCCAAGGAGTCCGAAAATCTCTCCGGGCTTCACTTCAAAAGTGACGCCGTCAAGTGCCTTAGTGGTGATATAAGTTTTAGTTAAGTCCTTAACTGCAAGCATATAGTTTTCCCCTGCTGAGTTTAGTTTGGATAGACTTCAGGGTGTGTTGCGGTAGATCATTCTCGCGAACGGGATCGTTTCCCTCACATGCTCGAGGCCGCAGATCCACGAAACAGTCCTTTCGACCCCCAACCCGAATCCCGAGTGTGGAACGGTTCCGTACTTTCTCAAATCCAGGTACCACTCAAACGGTTGGCTCGGTAAATTGAATTCCTTAAGTCTGCGAAGAAGAGTCTCGTAGTCGTCCTCGCGCTGGCTTCCGCCGATGATTTCGCCGTAACCTTCGGACGCCAGAACATCGACTGACAGAGTGAGATCCTGACGATCAGGATCACGTTTCATGTAAAAGGCCTTGCAAGCTGCCGGATAATGGTGAACCATGACCGGACGATCATATTGCTGAGAGATGATAGTCTCGTCAGCTGCTCCCAGGTCGTTGCCGTACTGGAAGTCTACCGCATTCTTCTTCAGGAGTTCCACAGCTTCGTCGTAATGGAGGCGCGGGAACGGGCGTTTGACCGGAACCAATTTTGTCAGATCTCGTTCAAGATGGCGAAGTTCCGGCTCGCAAATCTTAAGGATGGTTTGGACAATGTATTCTATAAATTCCTCGGCGAGATCCATGTCGTCATTCAGATCTGCCCATGCGACTTCAGGTTCAACCATCCAGAATTCAGTTAGATGGCGCCTAGTCTTCGATTTCTCGGCTCTGAACGTCGGACCAAAGCAATACACTTTCCCAAACGCCATCGCGGCAGCTTCAGCATAGAGTTGACCGCTCTGAGTCAAATACGCTTTCCCCAGATCGAAATATTCAGTTTCGAAGAGTGTGCTCGTTCCTTCGACGGAAGCCGGCGTAAGGATGGGAGAATCGACCAAGGTGAATCCCCTGTTGTCGAAGAAGTCGCGAATCGCTTTGACGATTTGGTGTCTAACTCTGAGGATTGCATGCTGACGGGAGGACCTGAGCCACAGGTGCCTGTGGTCCATCAGAAATTCAACGCCGTGTTCCTTAGGAGTAATCGGGTATTCATTTGAAACGCTTACAATCTCCATGGACTCCAGCTGGAGCTCATATCCTCCCGGGGCACGATCATCTTTATGTACAATTCCTGTGACGATAACAGAACTTTCCTGAGTAAGGAGATCATACTGGCTAAATAATTCCGGGCTTACCTGGCTCTTGACGACGACACATTGGACCACGCCCGATCCGTCCCGTACGAGGATGAAATGGATTTTCCCGCTCGAACGTTTGTTGTAAACCCAGCCACGAACTTCCGCCCTCTTTCCGTCAAAATCGTAGAGTTTAGAAACGGATGTTACGGGAATGATTTCTGAATCTGCCATTCGAATCTCCAGTGCTCTAATTAGCGATTACAAATATAATCTACGTGCCTTACGAGTTCAATTATTGTCTCACCGGATTCTACGCGCAATATAGTTGATGACGGAACCCGTCCTGTCGTGAAATTTTGTTTTAGATGCCCTTGATTAATTAAATTCATGTTCAACGAAAGGCTGTTTATTCATGAAAGCATTGGTGACCGGATCTACCGGATTCATTGGAAGTCATCTTGTAGAAAAGCTTCTCGCACGCGGGTACAGTGTTCGATGCCTCATCAGAAGCTCGACGAAACTGGAATACATCAACGACTTGAATGTTGAACTGGTAAATGGCGACTTTGCCGACCCGGAAAAGCTTCGAGATGCGGTCGCAGGAGTGGACCATGTGTACCACATCGCCGGCGTCACTAAGTCAAAGGACAAGGCCGGATATTACAGGGGCAATCATGAATCGACAAAGAATCTCTTGACCTCTATTGAGAGATATAACTCAAGCATCACGAGATTCATATACGCAAGCAGCCTGACAGCCGTGGGGCCGGGTGATGGATCGTCACCGGTGGACGAGACTACACCGTATCATCCCATCACCACTTACGGCAAAAGTAAGATGGAAGCGGAGAAGGAATGCCTTGTCAGGATGCGTCAGCTGCCGATAACAATTGTCCGCCCGCCCGCCGTTTACGGACCCAGGGACAAGGATGTATTCGAGTTCTTCAACTCGGTGAACAAACACATCGTTCCGTTATCGGGATTCAAGCGGAAAATATTGAGCTTCGTGCACGCGTACGATCTTGTGGACGGCATCATCGCCGCTGCGGAACATCCGCGTGCAGCCGGTGAGATTTACTTCATATCGAACCAAGAGGTATACGACTGGGTTGTGTTCGGCGACATCGCAAAGCGCTGTTTGGACAGGTGGGCGATTCCCGTCAGGATTCCCGAGTTCGCACTTTACACGATCGCCGCCATCAGCGAGCTCTCAGCGAAGGCGAGAGGAAAAGCGGCTCTCATCAACATTGAAAAGGCACGGGACGGCGTTCAGTCGAACTGGACTTGCAGCGCCGACAAGGCAAAACGTGAAATTGGATTTGTGTCGAAGTTGACGCTCGAGTCTGGAATTGAGAACACAATAAAGTGGTACAGGGATAATGGATGGATAAAATAGATCAAATACCAGATATCAGGTGTGGGTATTACGGATCAATGCTGAAATTGGAGTTTCATTCATGCACCCCGCACAGTTTTCGCGACCTGATTGCCAAGACCGAACGAATTAGAGGGGAATGTTTCCATGTTTCTTCTTGGGGTTGGTATCAACTTTAGTCGCCAGCAGTTCGAATGCGCGAATCAAGCGAGGACGGGTCTGGCTCGGAACGATGATCTCGTCGACGTACCCGCGTTCTGCGGCGATAAATGGGTTGGCAAATTTCGAAACGTAATCTGCTATCAGCTTTGATTCGACCGCCTCGGAGTTATCTGCTTTCTCAATCTCCTTCTTGAATATAATCTCCACTGCCCCTTTCGGTCCCATTACAGCAATTTCTGCGGAAGGCCAGGCAAAGTTCATGTCACCGCGAATATGTTTGGAGTTCATTACATCGTACGCTCCGCCGTAGGCTTTTCGAGTGATGACCGTAATTTTTGGAACAGTCGCTTCGCTGAATGCAAAGAGAAGTTTGGCGCCGTTCTTTATGATTCCGGTCCACTCCTGTTCGGTGCCCGGCATGAAGCCAGGAACGTCCTCAAATACCAGGAGTGGTATGCTGAACGCATCGCAGAATCTTACGAAGCGCGCCGCTTTTACGGAGGCGTCGTTATCGAGTACGCCTGCAAGCACCGAGGGCTGATTAGCGATTATCCCGACCGATCTCCCGTTCAAGCGTCCAAATCCCACGATGATGTTCTGCGCAAACAGCTCATGCACTTCCATGAAGGAATCCCGGTCGACGACGCGAGAAATCACCACTTTCATGTCGTACGGCTTATTGGGGTTATCGGGAATCAGATCGTCAAGTTCCGTATCTGACCTGTTCGGATTGTCTGAAGTCCGAATTTGAGGTGGATCATCCCTATAATTCTGTGGAAGGAAGTGAAGGAGTCTGCGGATACCGAGCAGACAATCTTCCTCGGTTTCACACGCAAAATGTGCAACTCCACTCTTTGTAGCATGGGTGAGCGCTCCGCCGAGTTCCTCGAATGAGACGTCTTCGTGAGTTACTGTCTTGACCACATTCGGTCCGGTCACAAACATGTAGCTAGTGTTCTTGACCATGAAGATGAAGTCCGTGATCGCTGGTGAATACACTGCTCCGCCGGCTGATGGACCCATCACCGCCGAGATTTGCGGGACGACGCCGCTCGCCAATGTATTCCGTAGAAAGATGTCGGCATATCCACCGAGTGATACAACCCCCTCCTGGATTCTTGCGCCCCCGGAATCGTTCAGTCCAATTATTGGAACCCCAGTCTTCATTGCCAGGTCCATCACTTTACAGATCTTCTCGGCGTGAGCCTCAGAAAGAGAGCCGCCGAAAACGGTAAAGTCCTGACTGTAGACCATAACCTGCCTGCCATCTATCTTTCCATAGCCTGTGACCACGCCGTCGCCGGCGACCCGCTGATCCTGCAGACCGAAATCATGAGAGCGGTGCTTCACGAACATGTCGAGTTCCACAAACGAATTCTCGTCGAGAAGTATCTGGAGGCGTTCGCGGGCTGTCAGCTTCCCTTTCGCATGCTGGTCGTCAATTCTTTTTTGACCGCCCCCGAGCTTCGCCTGGTCGATCAGCTTTTGAAGATGACGGAGAATTTCCTTCACGGATTACTCAAACGGAATATCGATAGCAAAATCATAGTAAAGGGTCAGCGTTAGTGAAAATACACCTTTGTCCACTCCAGAGACATACATGAAATTGTGATTCTGTGAATAGCTGAATGATGCCTGGCCATACAGATAATTGTAAGGTTGATAAAGAGCTGATACTTGGAAGATATTCGATACTTGGATCGTGCCGTACGGGAACGGTTCCGTGTAACCTGTTTGAAGCGTTATGTTCGGGTCTGTAAGCCACGGCATCGTGTAAAAGCCCCAGACGTTGCTGCTGCCGTGCTCGAGGTGCATAATTTCAGCTCCGACTTTCCAATCGCGATTAATCCAGTGCGACAATCGCAAGTCGATGTTCCAGAAATCATCTCCATACGGATTTGCTATCGGGTAATTTCTCAGCAGGAGCTTCTCGAAGCTGCTCCAATTATACTCATTATAAACCCTGTTCCTCACCTCCATATACTGCAGATTCGCATCGGTGCCTGAAACTCCCAGACCCGCAAGAACATCTGCCGCTTTCAAACCTAAGTCGAGAGAATACAGGTTAGGTTTCAGATCTCCTTTGGTTTTGTGGTCCACCTGCCAATCATCTATCATAAAGTCTCCGTAGAAATTGAATCCTTTCAGCCAGAAGATGCTAAAGTCCGCACCAAGAAAAGCGTTTAGATTCTTATGATCGTTGTTCTCTAGCTCGTACGTGATCCGGAGAGGATTTACAATTTCAAGATCGATCGGCGCGTTCGGGCCTCCGAAGACTGCCGCTTGGAAGGCACCGAGGAAGACTTTGTCGGCGATATTAAATTCAAACCTCGAGCCCGTCAAGTATCTGTTCGCAGGTAAGGTCGGCTTGCCGTAGGTGGGGCCCGGACCGAATGGCTCGTAGTTATTTTTGTCCGGCGTGAACGTGGGCAAGGTATCCAGTTGGGCGACGAACCAATTGAACTTCATCACCGACGTTTTCACAAATATCGAAGCCAGATCCAGGGCGCCGGCGGTAGTCGACACCAAGACGTTTCCGTTATTTCCGTATCCCCATGAGAGATAATCTCTTCCGAAAGTGAAATCAATGTAGCGATCGGAATAGCCGACATATGCCTGTTGATGAAGTGCCCTGAGTCCGAATTTTGTGGAGCCGGTATAGAGAGTGTCATCGAGAAGAGTCTGATCAACTGTCGCGTCAGTGTACAGCAAGAAATGATTGCCCGCATCAAAGCCAAACTCAGCACGCAGAGTGGGGCGGAATCGCAAACCATCAGCCACCTTAAAGTTCCTGTAGTCACCCTTAACAAGATTGAGGAAAGCCTCACCTGAAGCACGAGCCCCGGGCAAAGCTGTGTCGGGATTTGCGGACTCGGCATCGAGAATATGAATTTCGTAACGGAACTCTTCCTCGAGTTTCCCGATGAGCCACCGAGCCGATGTTGGTAGACTTGACGAGTCGGCGCGGGACAACAATTTCTTGAGCGCTCGAGCGACTTCCAACCTCCTGTAAGGTTTAAATCCCGGGCTCAGATCGAGGAGGTAACCCCTCGTCTGCAATTGTTGTATTACATCATAAGTCCAGTTATCGACCGGAATAGAATAATTATGCTGGCCGAAGACCGGCACAACGAGAACGAGCATAACAAATGCAGAAAGAAGTCCTACTCTCATTAATTCTCCAATGAATCAGCGGGCGGGTGACTTTTGAAATGAGGTAAGGTCTCGACGGGTCGGCCTGGAGACCCGACTGAGCGTCAAACGATCCTGTCGAGGGCCCGCTTGAATATGTTGTGCAACACCACACCGGATGACACCGGTTTAATCACAAAGTAACAAATGCAGGTTGAGGCTTGAAACTATCAAATCGTCCGGGGCGAGGGAAGTTCTTCAGAAAACGGAAACTTCCACTCGTCTATTGTTCGATCTACCCTCGGAAGTGGAATTAGGAGAAACGGGTTTAGTGGATCCGTTTGCTACGATCTCAAAGCGATCCCTCGGTATCGCGAGCCTCCGGGACAAAGAGTCAATCACCCTCTCAGCTCTCTTTTGAGAAAGAATCATGTTGTACCATGACGGACCAATTGAGTCAGCATTTCCTTCGACCCGTATTTTTATTCTTCCTGCCGCGTTCTTTCCTAGCGATGCCTGTATCAAGTCGAAGATGCAGTAAACGTTTTTGTTGACGTTCGAACGATTGAAGTCAAAGAAAATACGGATGGGACCTACATGGTTAAAGCTCGACGGCAGGGGCACGGCAGGGTGTTGTTCCTGCGCGACGGTTTTCTGAACAGGCAAAGGTGAGTTCCTATCGTTAGAAGGGGTCTTGCTTTTTAATGCAGGTGGTTGAGACGCTACAGGCGTCTTTTCGGTCCTGGATAGACCCCTTAATTGTAAGAACAGAAAAAGCAAGGCGCCCAGTGCGACTACAGCAACCAGCACCTTGCCTCCCGGTTGAATCTTGACTCGGGCCATCTTGAGAATTAGTTATCGGAAGATGTGGTGCGTCTCCGTCTGACCGCGGTATGAGTCTGATCGGTTGGCTCCTGAGCCACGAAGAACTGAAGTACGCTGGACAACCTCTGTTCTTCTTTCTCCTTGTCTTGCTGCCAGGTTTGGAATCTCTCGCGAAGCTCTTTCACGATGGTGTTGTTGTCTTCCATTTTTTCGCGAATCTCATTGAATATCCGCTCCATCTCTTCCTGGAGGCGTTTGTTCTCATCGCTCTTCTTTTGTTCAAGTTCGCGGAGACGACGCTCTTCAATCTTTTCGAATTGAGTTAGGGCTTTATCACGTTTCACCGCGTCCTGAATGACCTCCTCAGCAGGAATTCGGAGCGCTTCAAGTGCTACCATCAATGCACTGCGCTTGATTTCCGGAGATGCCGATTTCAGGTGAACGCTTTTGAGCAACTCTTCAGCCCTGTAGACGGTGAATCCATGCGCAGCGTCTCTGATACCGAACGCCTGGAAGATGGCCTCAAAGCTCGGCATTTCTTCTCCGACACGAGCGACGGGTGCTTCAAGCTCGGGCTCCGCAATTTCTAGACGCGTTGGCTTTTCTGTAGAAACCGAAGTGGAAGTGCCTTCAATGGCCTTCTTTTGTTCATCCTCTACGGAAACGAAAACGTTATACCATTTTTTCTCTGCCATTTTTACCTCCGAAAATTCCAATTAATTTAGACGCCCGCAGACATTTAATCAAGCATCCAGATCACACATTAACAGAAGTGATGCCCTACTGGTCTGTCTGGACATATCTTTGCCAGTCAGGATCGTCAACTTCACCTTGTTTAGTAGAATGAATCAAAGCGTAGTTGTTGAAACCTGTCAAATCGGCGAAGATGAACACCACTCCATTTTCGATCCCGTTATAGCTCCAGATTTCATAAGGTTTGCTCCCCGCAGTGCTTGGATGCCGGTCAATATCGTCTGGTTGCCCATAATCGATATAGACCCTCCCCCTGTCGGTAAGCCAACCTGCCCTGAACGCCGTTTTATACTTCTGGTTTACATATGTAAAGCGTTTATCAAACTCAGCCCAGGAATTAAACCCGCCGAATCCCTCTTTTCGATTCTGTTCGTTCCAGAACTGTGCCATGAAAGCTCGTTTCGCATCCAGTGTTTCCAGTTTCTGATAGAATGAACTTTGTTGCGGGCTTGCAAGGTATGAGGCGGCGTGGAACAGGTCATCCAACTCTTCGCCTCCCATCGTAAAGAACGGAGAGGAGATGACATCGACGTTCGTTCCCGCGGGGGTCGGCGGTTGTTTCACGTATGGATTGTACACGAAGAAGTACTGGCTTGAGAACGCAGATCCTCTTGAAACCGAATCCGCGACGAGGAGTTCAACCGCATACTTGCCAGAAGCGAGATCGGAAATATTCATGGAGCCCAGCTCGACAAGGCTCGTAGAGGTTCCCAATCCGTGAGACGAACGGCTCTTCACAATCCTACCGTATGTGTCGATAACGTTCCATGTAATAGCGTACTCAGTCGAATCAGCTCTTTTGGCGAGCCCATACACTTCGGCGTAGCTGCTCAGGACCGGCATTCCAAGGCCGTAGATCGCTTTGGGATTCGGGACTACGTGAAGCGTGTTCTTTCCGTACACGTCCTTGTCGGATGTCTCATTCGAAATCTCGCTACAGAGCTCAATGTCCGAGAGTGTGAGCATTGATCCCGGGAAGTTTCTCACTTCGAGTCTTAAATTGGCGCTGTCAAGTACTGTTGTTGAGTCCCCAAACTCGGCGTAGATCGCTCCTGAATATCTTCCCGGTCGGAATAGAAGTCTCGTAATTGTGACTAGCTTTGAGGAGCCTGATATGGAGCTCGTGTCCGATATGCTTATGGGGATTTCATCGCTAAATGTGAAAGCGGAATCGGTCGCGACATTGGTGAACTGGTAAATGAGTTTAGCGGACGCCACGAGCGCGGTCGTTGTGTCCACTTTTTCTGCGGAGTGAAATGCAAGTTTGGCAGGAGACAAAGCGGTATACAACTCGACACAAGTCAGCGTAGAATCATACCTGAATTCGGAAAAATTAACTGCGGATAAGAACTTGCTCTGGGACCGGGAAGTGTCCGGATGCAGCAGCGCGACGGACATGCTAAAGATGGCGACAGTTCCAACTTTCGAGAACATTATATCCTCCAACTCAGAGAGAGGTTCACAATGAACGGCAGCGAATATTCGACATCACCACTCACATTATTAATATAGAAAACATTACTTCTATTATAAATGTTGATCAGCATTAGTTCGGAAGTGAGATCAAGGCCGAGCACTTTCGCCTCATAGGAAAAGCTTGCGTCGAGTCGATGGTAGTCGGACATTCGCGCGCTATTCTTGTCCCCGAAGACTATCTGGTTCGACGCAGGGCCTCCCGTGTAGCCGGTGAGATTATCGGGACTAAGCTGGAGCTGTGGATAGTATCCCGAAAGGGGGGTGTAGGGCAGGCCCGAACCGTATTCCCAGTGAGTCCTGATCCAGAATCTGTCGAAGGGCTGCAAACCTGCCGACAAGTTTAGCTGATGTCTTCTGTCGTATCTGGGAGTATAAGTAAAACCATTCGAAGTGTTGGTTACTTTGGAGAATGAATAGTTCGCTGTGAGATAAAATGAGCCGATGTCATATTGACCGCTGAATTCCAGGCCGTAGGACTTACCCGTTCCAAGGATGAAATCCGGATCGTTCTGATCCACTTTATCGCGATTGACAGTGACAAGCTTTGTAAAATCCTTGTAATACAGTTCACTTTTCAGTTCCAGGATATTGATTGGCGAGACCTGGCCACCGAGGATGTACTCGAACGCCTCTTCGTCGTCGAGATTTGATGCAGTGTCAGGGATTGAGATGATCAAATCGAAAGGAGAATAAATGTCATCCTCATTGTTCAAGCTAATAATCCTCTGATGGTATTCGCCCGCCGCAAAGTAGATCGAGGAATTTGCGCTGGTGTTGTATGTAAAAGTAGCTCTCGGGTCGCCAAGATATCCCTTCCCTGCGCCTGTCGCGTACTCGAAAGTTCTGGATAGGTCGATGCGGAATCCAAGTTCGACTTCGAGGTTCTTGATCGCCTCCCATTTGTATTTGATCCACATGTTCGGTTCCACCTCCTGTTGGTCGACAGTGAGGGGAAGGTTGTACGCGTTAGTGAACGTGAAATTGTACGCAGGGAAGTTGAAGAGAAGACCGAAGTCCAATCGTGCTGTTGGGCTCGGATAATAAGTCAGGTCGCCGTAGAATGCCGGGTCTACTATACTGCTCGACTCATAGTGCAGATAGCTGGAAGATTTCGGAAGTTGTTCCGCGTTATACATGGAACTTGAGACCGAGAACTCGAAGCTATAGCGATCACCGAACAAGTAGTTCCCAGACAACGAATAGCCCACGTCACGCCAGTTGAAGTCCGGGTCGACAGAATTTTCGCTTGACACCTGGTCGCCGGTCGACAGGAATTCCAAGGAGACGTGTCCTGTCGAAGTCAGATTGCTCGTTATTTTTCCAAACCCATCGAAAAACTGGAACGGGATGCTTCGTTGGAAATAGCGTCTCAGCGAGTTTTTGTACAATGATGTGCGGAAGAACCCTATAAAAGACGTATTACCTTCGAATGCCTTAAGGGGGAGTGGGCCGCTTAGCATCACGTCCGAGGAGAGAAGGTCGAAACTCCCGGCCGCCGTGTATTTGTACATATCACCGTCCTTTGTGTCGACACTAAGGATGGATGATAGTCTCCCGCCGTACTCTGCCTGGAAGCCGCCGGTACTCATGTCGGCGACCTTCACGATAAGCGGGTCCACGAAGCTGAACAGTCCGAAAGCGTGGAAGAGATTGTATACTCTGATTCCGTCGATCGTGACAAGGTTCTGATCCGACGCACCTCCGCGCACATAGTACTGGCTTGATATTCCACCGACAGTCACGACTCCCGGCAGCTGTGTGATTGCCTGGACAAGATCGTTGTTAAATATCCCCGTCGCCTTCTCGATATCTCTCCCGAGGATGACCGTGGTGCTCGGCGCAATCGGCTTCATTCGTCCGAGATATTCTCCGGTGACTTCGACCGTCGAGAGTGTTGTTGGTTCCTCAGGAAGTTGGAAAGTCACGTCCACTACGGGCTGACTGCTTCCTATCACAAAGATCTTTTCCTTAAATCCGACAGCGCTGACGACGACCCTTTTTTCTGTTACTGGTATTTTCGGCAAAACGAAATAACCGCCTGTATTGGTATACGTACCTATAGAGGTCTTTTCAATTCTTACCGTCGCATACGGAATACGTTCCCCCGACAGAGAATCGGCGACAGTCCCGCGAAGAATGTAGGTGCGTTCCTGGGCAACCACAGCGGACGAGAAAGAGAGAGAGAATGCGAGCAAAAAGCTGAATCGCAGAAGTTTTCTGGCACGCGGATTATTCAGGGGAACACCTGTATGTCAAGAGAATCGTACGATGCGCTGCCAAGGAATCCCAGTCCGCCGTTTACATTTGTGAATACGGGTCTTTCTGTCCGCATCGTGAGTGGGTCGTTGAATCCATTCGAAATGCTGTAGTAATCGTAGAGCGTGGCGTCGAGTTGGAGGAGCTTCACATCTGCGACTACCGTGCCGGATTTTAAAGAACCAACGGCGCTAGAAAGAGCGCTGATATAGTCTGAAAGCGGAAACGAGATCGCGGTGGTAGCTCCATTCACACGCAGGAAATAGCTCGTCGTATCCTGCTGATAAGATGGAGTCAGCATTATAGTACCTGAAATCAGCTTTCCGCTTGTGTCGGTACCCTGGTACACCAGTAACATGACAAGCCGAATCGCCATGGTATTGGATGAAGGGTAGATTGTGAACTGTGGATCCTGAGAGCCCGGTGCGGGTTCGCGAAGTGAGCTGTTAGTCCATGGAGAAGGATAGATAATGGCCGGACCGATGACCGTGGCGTTAGCGGAGCACTGGAGGTAATTGCTGGCCACAGCCCGAATCGATATCGAGTTGCCCGGGTTTGTTCTGAGAATGCCTTGCAGGAAATTCAGTTTCCCCTCGAATGATGAAACGAGCTGAATGGAATCGCCTGTCGTTTCGTTCGTCAGGACCCCGTTGAGTCCGGGAAGCTGCGATGATATCATCGAATCGGATAATTGCGTTTTGCTATTTGTCTCCACACGGATGACGACGCTTGAGTCGCCGCGGAAGACGATGCCATAGATGACGAGCTGAGGAGAGTAAACTTGCTTGACCTGGAATGGAGAGTTGCATGCTTGCGCGAGGAGGAAGGGAACAAGCGTCAGGATTCTCAGTAGATTACGGGCAAGCTGGGGCATTCAGATGACTTTTCTTCTTACACTAAGGTTATGAAAAAGCGCTTGAAACTTCAAATATGGAGAAAAAAAAAGCCGCCGGTACTCTCGTGCACCTGGCGGCTTTTCTCAAAGACAAAAGTCTTAGAACGCTACGCGGAGATCGAACAAGTGGTTGCTCGAGAAATACTTCACGGGGACAAAGGCATAGTTGAACGAGAGCCCAATGCCGGCGACCTTGGTAAGATCGACGCCCGCGCCTATCGTGTAGTTCTGGAATATCGATTGTACACCTGACTGGTCTGTACTGAAGATGTATCCGCCTCTGACGTAAATCGTACTCATGAAGCTGTACTCCAAGCCAGCGCGGTACTCATCGATCCCAAAGTTGTTATTCTGGAACATTCCTGCGATTTCCAAGGAATTCTGTTCATCGAGGGCCCTCTTGTATCCGAGGCCAATCTCAATAACTGAAGGCAACTGGAAGGATGCCGCCACAAGTTTGTAATACGACAGGCCTACGCCGGCGTTTGGATCTGTCGCTTGGACCCAGAGGCCCGAGCCATCATATCTCATTTCGGTTCCGATGTTCTTCACATCGACGCCGAGTCCGAGTCCCTGAACGCCGATGAGGTCTTCGTACTGCACTCCAACATCGAATCCGACACCGGAGGAGCTCACGCTGCCGAAAGACTCGTTGATAAGGTTGATATTCGCACCGACGCTAATTCTGTCCGTGAGTTTCTTCGAATAGGTAAGTCCACCTATGAAGAAAGTCGGGCTGATCTGTTCGCCCGTGCCATCAGGATGATCTTCAGTTGTCACGTAGATCGTCCCGATATTGAACGAGCGCAGGGAAATCGCGAGAGATCCGAAGCCGAGCTTTCCACCAATTGCAAGATAGCTAACTCCCATATTCGCGATGTATTGTCTGTAAGAGAACAAGGCGCCGCCCGAGCCGTTATCCATGTCCAAACCGGCAGGGTTCCAGTAGATAGCGTCCACTCCCGTGACGAATGCGTTTGCGGAGCCGGCCATCCCCTCGTACTTCGCACCAACCGGGATAAGTAGTTCAGGTGCTGCCGAGGTTCCAGCTTTGTCCTGCGCAAACACAGATGACGCTGTGAATGTCAAGGCAACCAAGCCTATTACAAGTAAACCTCTTTTCATATTCTACTCCTTTATTAGTTAACTAAACCGTCCCGCCAACTGACGGGACGGTCTATCAACATTCTTCAATATGTTGGCAACACCTGTTCTTGCTGAACGAGTGCCAGTTTGAGAATTTTCGTTCCGAGATTTCCCATGTCCACGTAGATGATATAGATGCCGCTGGCCACGGGGAGGTCACTCGAGTTCCTCAAATCCCAGCTAGAAAATTGGGAAGCGTCGTTCTTTTCGATCGTCCGAACCAGTACGCCGGCCAGATTGAATATTCTGATCGTCGCCTTTGCGGGCAAATGGTTGAACGTCACTTGTTTATTCAATGCGTTGGTTTCCCGGTACTGGAAGCCATAATACGGGTTCGGGAAGACGTTGACCAATTGGACGTCAGATTTCGCCGCTGTTTGACTGCTAGTGACAGCCGGCGCTTTGAAGGAAAACACGTCTGTCGAGGTGTTGACGTAGTTTGGCACGATCTCGAACTCGTCTCCTGCGGTGAAGTGCGGGTTTCTCATATTCGGCGTGCCCCACCACATGATCGCCACAGTTGTATCCAGTATGTCATGCGTAAGAGCAGGGTTATCTACGTTCGCATCATAGTTAGTTCCGAATATGAAGAACCACTCCCTAGTCGTTGCAACGTTATCTATTCCTGCAGTGTAAAGCGGAGGATCATACTTACCATCGACCGTCCCGCCTGCTGCGTTGTTCTCGAGGAATCCGACATCGAGACGTTGATTATTATTGTCCTCGTCGAATGCAGCGAAAGGCACCGGCCTTCTATCCTGATAAGGATAACCCGGGACAGGATTGATTATGAATGGCGCAAATGCCGGATCAACAGCTGCCGCGCTCGCATGGCGCAAATACCTGTATGCCTGGGACACGTTTGGATCAGACAGATTGGCGATATTGGCTGACGCGTCGGTTGTTGCAAATTTTATCACGACTTTATGCAGTTGCGACGGAAGAATCGTCGAGCTGCTGAACCATTCGTTATACGCCATTCCTATAGCGCCCGAGAATCCCTCAAGACCATAACTACTCGCGCCGCTAAATGTCCAATCTCGGACTCCGCCCGGAATATTGTACGTGCTCATTCCCGGAGGCGGACCTTGCACAATGACCTGCAAACCATCGGTGACCAGATAATTATTGTCGCCGGATTGGTTGGTCTGGCCGGTCAGGAGAACCTTTGCTGTCCCAGTCACATTCGAAAGGGTCCACGTTGTAGTCTGGGTTGTTGGATCTGTCTGGAAAGTCACCTGGTAGTTGTCTCCAGTGGTTACAGTCGGGTCGACAATCACAGGTGTCACACTTCCATTGCTCGGACCAACATGAGTTACCTTCACGGTATCGCCGGGGGTACCGTATCTCTGACCGGGGTTAGTCCCGTGCGGTATGACCGTCTTGTATGACGGAGCACTCTCCAGCGCGTGCAGAGGTGCACTTGGATCGAGGTCGACTGAATATGATGTTATCGCGTAATAGTAAACCTGCCCATTGACCAGAGGAGCGTCACCCCGGAGAGCATCTGCAGATATTGAAACGAATCGCTGAATGCCGGAGTCGGTTCCGAACTCGTCAGGTTTGGTTATTACAACGCCAGTCGTCGCATCGATAGCATTGTCAAGTACTGTGGTGACGCCGTCCTTCAGATCGAATGTCGCGATGCGCACGCCGTCAGTCGGCTTTGCACTTGCATTCGGCAATTGATAGACATTGTAGCCTTCAAATGTGAAGCCCGAGCTCGCCGAAGTCTCGATCGAATTAATATTCTCTTCGTCTGTCGCCCAGTTAAGTAGCACAGTGTCATTGAGAGCCGTCGCCGCCACGTTGGGCGTGGGCGGAGGTACCGGCAAATGGAAAAGGTTATTGAAAGCGAAATGCGCAAATGTTGTGTTGTATTTCAGCACTGACACGCTCGATGTCGCACTCTTTCCGAGTCCGCCGACCATACCGACGACCACTTCCACAGTATCGTACAGTTTCAATGTGAACGGGCCGGAGACATTGAGGTCTCTGCGGTCGCTAGCGTTCACATCGTAGCCGTCAACCCAACCAGCGTGTGTGACCGGGTCGCCGCTAAGCATGTAGTTTGTCACTATGCCATGCGCTGATGCATAGGTCGAAGCAGAGTAGAACGGCGTACCCGCGGGATACTGTGGCCTCGGGAGATCGCCTCTCATAAGGTTGAAGAATTGCTCCGTGCCCCCATAAGCGCCGAGGTCTGGATCGGTGATGTTCGTTCCAGCAGCGAAATAGTCATAGCCGGTCATTGCAACCGGATGCCAGTAGGCATATCCATGCCTCCATTGGAAATTGAGGACTGCACTGTCCGCATCGTTCCCGGTGAAGTGCGAGGGGCCTTGCAGGAAAACTGACCCGCTCGCGGCTGGCGGCAATCCTATCGCAGCGTACTTCGCGTCGATGGGCTCACCGTTATAGCAGAAGCCCAAGCTGAGAGTAGAGTCGCAACCGGCATAATCATCACCGGCGTCTCCGTTGTCGGGGTCTCTCCATTGGACAACGTACATGCTGTCGATCGTTGAGCCAACGTTGCTTGTAGCAGTGCCCTTATAAATCAACTTCACCTGCTTGAAATACATCTCGTTCAAAGGTGTAGAAGAAGCGTATCCCCAAATGGTTTGTTGCTCTTCGATACCGATCGGGGGAGCGCCATAGAGTACGCTGGTGACACCCGGGTTAAGGTCGTTACACACAAACCAGATCGTCTGACTCGCGCCCGGTATGCCTGGCCAGTCGTGAGGATTTGTCGGATCGTAGGCTGCATCGTTCCTGACCACACCGATAGAGTCGATGTACCATGGTGCGCCTTTTGCAGCGGGCCATTGGTTCCAATCAGTGACATACTGGGTCTGGATTGCCGAAATCTGTGCCGCTGTCACTGAAGCATTAGGCACCTGGTAGAAAGTGGCGGCGTCCGTTGAGAGGTCGGGAACCTTCTTTGGATCCTGATTCGGGAACACGTCAGGTCTGACTCTCCATATCCTGACGGTAGGTCCAGCGGGATCTTCTGCTACTCCGGTGCCGGTGATTGCTCCGGGCACCATGCCCGTGGGATACGTGGTACCACCAACCCTCAATGCAGGCGTACCACCGTCGTTCACAAAACCGCCGAATACTATTCCTTCCTGGAAGATGAATCCCACTCCTGATCCTCGCGGGTATTCACCGATCCATGACCCACCGACATTCGGTGGATAAAGAGCGTCGTCTTGCATCCACGCAGTAATATTATTGATATTGAACAAAGACGAGCCTGGAGTGCCTGCTACCTTATTAACGATCTGCGACTTTTTGCCATTCGGCCCTTCCTTTGCCAGCACACCTGACGCGACAAAGAACAGAGCGGCAAAAAGTGCAAGTCCGAAGAGCCCTCCGGACAACTTGCCATGAGATTTCATATCAGCAATCTCCTGAGTTTTTAAAAACTTGTTTTTAGTAATAATAGTTCCGATCACTTGTTAGAAGTCCAATCTTGCGCCGACTCTGACCTGGCGAGGCATGCCGAAGTTGTCGAAGCCATTCGCATCGCGCTGATTTTGATTGTCCTGCAAGTTTATGACCTCATACATCGGAACGTACAGGGCTCCTTGAGAGGCTATCACCTTCTCGCTCAACGATGGCGTTGTCAGATATCCGTCAGCGTAGGCATTACCGGTCCTGTAGTAAACATTTATTACGTTCTGAGTATTGAGCAGGTTCTGTGCATATATGTAAATATCCAGACCGATTCCGCCTGGGAGTTCGAAGTTCTTATCAAGTCTGGCGTCAAGCTCATAGAACCATGGTGTGCTTGAATTATTGACCGGCTCGAGCGGGAATCTGCCGCGAGCGTCAGCATCCTGAAGTATTGCTCCGACCTCCGGTCCCGACTGTCCGGCAGATCCGGTAGCCAGCGTGAACGGGTGCCCGGAATTAAATGTGAGAAGAAGATTCAGTCCGAGTTGTTGCAGGATCGGACCGCCATCGTCTTTTGCAAACCTGTAATCAAGCATCACAGATCCGCGATGAGTCTGGTCGTAAGTAAGCGGGGTCACCATCGTCACAGGTATTCCGGCAACTTCCTGGAGTGCTTCCGCACCGTTCGCAAAAGAATTCGTTCCTCTCGCATCCTGTAACGTGTAGTTTATCTCAGCCTGGAGTCTTTCAACTCTTCTGACTCTCAAACTGAATTCAAGACCCATGACCGTCTCGAAGTCACCGTTCGAGAAGACGTGATAATCACGTCCGGATGCGGTCGGGATGACAGTGACCTTCTGGTCGACCAACTGGCCGGCAACGTCCTTATAGAAGCCGGTGACGTCGAAGGCAGCGAAGTCGGTGAACTGCTGCGACAAACCGATCTCATACTGTGTGGTCCTGATCGGCCCGATATTCAGAGCAACCTGCCCGCCAAGGAAGTAGAACTGGCCCGACAGGAATCTGGCTATCTCGGCCTGGCCCTGATAGACTTGATTCAGCTGAGGAGATTGTACGAATTTTCCATACTGCATATGGAACACCGTCCTGTCAGTCACTGGGAACGACAGACCGATACGCGGCTCGAGGTAAGTAAACACCCGGCTCAATTTATACCCGAGACTGTCTGCTCCCGCACCATTCGGGTACAGTGAAAACTGGCTGTAGTTATATCCTGGATTTGAAAGATCAGGCAAGTCCCAGCTGTCCATGTAGATGTTGTCCAACCTCAATCCGGCGTTTATCACGAGGTCATTGAATTCGATCTTATCCTCGATGTAACCAGACGCAAAGTACGGATGTCTTGCCGCATTCGGACCACTTCCGTTGAAGACGGCGCCGAATTCGTCATAGCCGTAATTGTTAACAGCCTGGCTGCGCAACAATTCAGCAAGGCCTGATGACACTCTGGATGAATCGGGATGTGTAATAAGTTGACCGAATATTCCGCCGCCAACTCCATAGTGGCGAACGGTCCAGTACTGGTACGATCCACCAATCTTGATCTCATGGTTCGCAATCTGAGATGTCAGATCCACAGATCCACCAAGATACCCGTTGTGATCCTTTGCATATCCTGTTAAATCGGTCCCCGGACGATTGAACGGGAATCCATAGAACACGTACTGCGCAGGACCGGAAGTATAAGTATTGTATGTCCAACCGTGAGCAGCTGCGGCGACGCTGTCGCCATAGGCTAGCACGTTCGAGCCGAAATTTGGATCCGTGGTTTGGTCACGATAGTCTAGGTAGTTAAAATTCACCTCGAAGAAAGTATTAGCAGAGAGGAAATAGCTCAGCTTTCCATCAAGGAGGGTATTGTCAGACTGGAACAGACCGACCCTTGACAGATCGAAGATGTCATATATCGACGCGTCGTTCTGTTGCGAGTTCTGCGTGAAGGCTCCGGCAATACGGATCTGCAGCGGCTTGTAATCAAAAAGCAACGTGCCGTTCAGACTGTAACTGTTGTTCATTCCACGAGGAAGATTGCCGCCGCCCCATGATACCAACGCTGAGTCGGCCTTGTTGCCGCCCGCGTCGCCTCTATCGTGCAAATACCCGAAATTGGCACCCGTCCAGAAGAGAGGACCGCCGCCATAGTTGTCGCGTAGGAAATTGTTTTGGCCCGCTAGGAACAACTTGATGTTGTCCGTCATAAGTGGACCGCCAAGAGTCAGAACATAGTTAGAGTATCCATACGAATACGTACTGAACGGTCCCTTCTTTCCCGGGTAGTTCCCAAAATCGTCAGTCTCACCGGCAGCCGAAAGGTTCCACTTCGCACCACCCGTCCTGAAAGTCTGTTGTACGATACCGCTGTTGGCTCCGCCGAACTCGGCGCTGTAACCGCCGGCCTGCACACTGACTTCCTCCAGGGCTTCCGGAATAGTCGTGATGTAGTTACCGTTGGATACAATGTTCCTGGTGTCGGCACCTTCAACTTGATAACCAACCTCATCTGCACGGCTTCCTCTTATATAGACGGTGTTATTCTGCAGAACTACTCCTGGCTGAAGAGTGAAGTAAGCCTGCGCGCCTCTGACAGGTAAATTCTGGATGTCCTGAGTCCCTACGATCCTGACAGCGTTCGTCGCAGTTTTTTCAATTAACGGACGTTCCGCGATGATCTCAACGGTGGGCGCCTGAACGGCAGTGCTTGAGAGCTCGATGGGAAGATCCCTCGTCAATCCCGACAGGACGCTCAAGTTTGAAATTGTGAGCGGATGATATCCGACGTAGGTTACCTTCACCGTATAAGTTCCGGCGGGCACGTTCAGGATAACATATTCACCATTTATATCAGTGGAAGCACCGAGGCTGGTCCCATCAAGGAGCACAGTTGCTCCCACAAGGGCTTCCTTGGTTTCATGATCCACCACCTTGCCCGAAATTTTTCCGTACTGGGCAAAGGTCAGCGCGGGAATCGCGAGCGCAAGGAGCAATCCTATAGCAAACCTTTTAAACATCGCTGTCCTCCTTTAGTGTTCTGTTAATACCAATGTCTGAATGCTGGCGTTGTTTCCATAGATTATAACCGAGTAACGACCCAGGGATGCAAGGTTCGATAAAGTTGCATTGCCAGATAAGGTATCGCCAGTCGCATGAATCAAGACCGTGTAATGATTGTTACCTGCTCGCACTTTCATGTACGACGTCCAACCGGGATATCCAACGCCGTCGGTTTCCAATGTGTCTGCCAATATGAAATCGAAACCGGTTAAGAATGTAGCCACCGTATCGCTTGACAGGTTGAAGAATCTCACAAGAGCGGTGTCTTTCACACCTGCCGCACCGAACGTATACGCCTGGCCGGCAAGCACATATTTCCTTGCGACATCACCATTCAGGGGTTCGTAGATGCTAAAATAACTGTACTGGTAGTTCGAACTTAATCCTTGGTTAAGCGTGTCTAATGACGCACCGTAAGTAAAACTCATCCTGCGCGTACCGGAGGGTATACTGGCATATGACGCCGAGTGATTACCGAAGTTCAACGTCCCCACCGCGGTTTGATCATATTTTATTGCCATGCTGGTGCCGGTATTTGCCAGATCAACGAACATGACAGTCGAATGGTAATCGGTAGGTGGAACAATGGTCTGGTCCACATTTGTACACCCAAACATAGTCACAATCAGACCGACGACAAAAAATCCCGTCAGCCCGATTCTACCGGTTCGTTTCATATTACCTCCTTGAGTGTGAAGTTTGTTAGTAGGTGAGAAATGAAAAGATAATATCAACTAACTAATGACCTCCTACAATAGTTGATAAGAAAACCGTCTAGACTATATGCGAAGAAGTAACTGTGTGAATACTTCCTCTGTGAATTCAGTTAGGATTGAATGAAATACCGTTCTCTGCTCCACAGCCAGCATAAATTTCGCTGAAATATAATGTGCCTCATTACCTTTGTCAAGTGAAAAATAGAGGTTTCTTACAGTCTAACGGCCTTTACTTCGTATACTCCGGCAATCTTTGTAAGCTGAAGAAGAACCTTTTCAGGTATCTCGCTGTCGACGCCCATCACTGTCAGGGCACGCTCACCTCGCGCTGATCTCCCGAGAGAGACATCGGCAATATTTACATCAGCCGACGCAAGGAGTCCTCCGACTGCTGCCAGCATACCCGGCCTATCAGTGTTCGAGTAGAAAAGGAAGTGTCCTTCGGGAAAAATCTCGAAATGGAAATCATCTATTCCGACGATACGCATCTCGCTCCCATCGAATACAGTTCCCGCTATGCTCCTATGCTCCCGGTCGGTCGCAATTTCAACTTTCAGAAGGTTGGAGTAATGACCACTTGCCTGTTCCTTTTTTTCACTTATGGCGATGCCGAGCTCTTTCGCAATCGCAGGCGCATTCACAAAGTTAACCGGCGCGAACATCAACTTGTCAAGCATTCCCTTCAACACTGCTGTGGACAACAACTCTGAAGATTTCTGGAGAAGTGCGCCACTATAGGCCGCAGTTATGGATTTCACCTTCCCCGTGATGAGCTGAGCAAGCAGAGAACCGATTTTCTCGCCAAGCACGAGATAAGCGCGCATCTCGTCGCTAACGGCTGTCTGGTAGTCCACGATGTTAACAGCCCCGACGATGCCCCTTCCCTTGAAGAAATCGACAAGTTGCTCGCCGATCTGCTTTGCCACTTTCTCCTGAGCTTCTTCTGTCGACGCACCCAGATGAGGTGTGGCCACGACCTTCGGATGATTGAAAAGCGGATTCTCGCCGGGAGGTTCCTTCATATATACATCAAGTGCAGCACCTGCAACCTTTCCGCTTTCCAGGGCTTTCAACAGCGCCTGTTCGTCTATTATGCCTCCCCTCGCGCAATTTATGACGCGTACTCCCTGCTTGCAGAGGGGAAAAGTCTTCTCGCCTAAGAGTCCCCGAGTCTCTTCGGTAAGAGGAGTGTGCACCGTGATGAAATCGGATTTGTGAAATATCTCTTCGAGAGGAACCAACTCCAATCCGAGGTTTGCGGCATTTTCCGGCGCGAGAAGCGGATCGTACCCGATCACATTCATTCCAAATGCTTTAGCCCTTGAGGCGACTTCTCTGCCCACCTTCCCGAGACCGACGATACCAAGCGTTTTGCCGAGGAGTTCGGTCCCCATGTATTTCTTCCGTTCCCACTTCCCCCCCTGCAAATCCCGGTACGACTGCGGAATATTTCGCGCCATGGAGAGCATGAGTGCCATGGTGTGTTCCGCGGTGGAGACCGTATTCCCGCCCGGTGTGTTCATCACGATGATGCCCTTCCGGGTAGCGGCGGGTACATCAATGTTGTCAACCCCGGCTCCTGCACGCCCGATCACTTTCATGGACTTCGCCTCCGCGATAATATCCGCCGTGACTTTGGTTCCACTGCGCACGATCAGCGCATCGTAACCACCGATGATCTTTTTGATCTCGTCCGGTGGAAGACCCGGCTTTGCGTCCACCTCCATTCCTTCCTTTTGAAGTATGTCGGTGCACACCTGCTCGATCGGATCGGTAATGAGGATCTTCATCTTGCCACCTCCGTTGCCTCACGTGAGTACTTCGCGAAAGTTTTTTGTACGGCGGTAACACCTGATCCCGGTTCGAATTTGAAATTCAAGTCGTGAAGTGTCCACTCCAGCGCCGCGACAACACCTACAATGTCCACTTCATCGTAGTATCCGAGATGCGCCACTCGGAATATCTTTCCCTTCAAGTGCTCCTGGCCTCCCGCGGTCGTAATTCCATATTTCAATTTCAGAATCTTATTGAACTTAGAATACTCGACACCTTCGGGAACGTAAACGGAGGTCACGGCATGTGACGCCGGCGAGCCAAATAATTTCAAGCCGATAGCCTCGCAACCGTTTCTGACCGCCTCGGACAGTATCCTGTGGTGGAGCCAGATCCTCTCAACTGTCTCGTCTTTTATCATGCGAAGTGCCTTTTCGAGTCCGATGACGAGCGTAATTGCCGGAGTGAACGGTGTGTCGTTTCCCGCATGTGCTTTCAGCGCCTTCTTCAGGCTGAAATAATATTTCGGAAGATTCGAAGTTTCGAGCATCTTCTTCGCCCTGTCGCTCAACGTCGCAAAGGCGAGCCCGGGTGGAATCATCAAACCCTTCTGCGAGCCGGTAACGATCGCGTCCAGTCCCCAGTCATCGAACCTCATTTCATGCGCGCCGACCGAAGTTATGCCGTCAACTACAACTGCGATATCGTATTTGTCGTGTACTGCCTTTGCAATTTCCTTTATGTTCGTGAAAACGCCCGTCGAAGTTTCGCTGTGAGTCAAGTACACCGCCTTGACTGTGGGGTTATTCTTTATTGCGTCAAGAATTATTTCCGGCGACGGCGCCGTGCCCCACTCGACCTTTATCTCGACAGGCTCAACGCCGTAAGCTTTCATTATCTCTCCCCAGCGCTCGCCGAATTTCCCGAGGTTGACGAAAATCGCTTTGTCACCTGCCGATAATAAATTCGATACCGCAGCTTCCATCGCCCCGGTGCCTGAACTCGTTAGCGTCACGACTTCATTCTTCGTCTGGAAGAGATATTTCAAATTTTCATTTACACTCGTAAGGATTGCTTCAAATTCAGGATTTCTGTGATGAATGATCGGCTCCGCCATGGCGAGCATTACACTCTCCGGAATCGGCGTAGGCCCTGGTGTGAATAATCTTTTCTTCATAAATGTTGCTCCGATAATTTTTTGTTAATTGAAATTAGAAATTAGTCGTATAGTTTCCAATCAGATATGATTTGCAGTATGTCTATCCCCAACCCCAGGTAGTCTCCGAACCCAATCCCGGGAACTGTGAACATTTTAATCTGATATTCACCGGATACTCCGGCTGATCGAGCGGCATACTGGATCGCTTTGTCGAGTCCGCCGAATTCATCTACCAGGTTCAGGCTTTTGGCCTGATCTCCGGTGTAAACCTTACCCTGTGCCAGCTCTTCGACTCTCTCAAGTGCCAACTTTCTTCCGGCGGCAACTTTTTCCTTGAAATCCATGTAGGTCTGATTGAGGAACGCGTCGATGTACTTCAGATCCTGGTCGTTCCATCGATGGAACGGCGACAGAAGATCGGAGTTCTCGCCCGCGCGGTATTGTTCGACGTTGGTCCCAAGGTCTTTCTCAAGAAAATCCGTAAGGACCGGGAAGAAGATGACGACCCCGATGCTTCCGGTCACTGAAGCAGGTTCGGCGAAAATTCTCTTTGCACCTGCCGCAACATAATAACCGCCACTAGCCGCTACGTTGCCGAAGGATGCCACAACCGGTTTCTTCGACGCGGCTTCGGTCAATGCTCTGTAGATCTGATCCGATGCGAGAGCTGATCCGCCGCCGCTGTTTACCCGCAATACGATTGCCTTGATGTCGCTGTTGGATGCTGCCGCGTTGATTTGAGCCGCCACGGTTTCCGATCCACTCGTCCTCCCGCTCCCCAAAAACGGGATCGGAAATGGTCCGGGAGCCGAGCTTGGCCCGGTCACTATTGATCCATACACACCTATCACCGCAATTTCCGGCTCCTTCCCCCATGCAGACTCGTACCTATGTAGGTTCGCGGGATCGATCGCACCTGACGCGGAAGCCAATCCGTAAAGATCTTTGTCCACATCTTTCTTGAATTCATCGTAATATTCCGCGCCATCGATCACGTGGACTGCGGCCGCATCTTCGGACGAGAGAATTCCCGACACTGCCGACTTCACACTGTCCGGCAAAGTTATCCCGCGACTCACCTCGATCTGTTTCAGCATCTGGGTATAGATGTCGTCGGCAAGTCCCTGTATCAGTTTAGCCTGTTCGGGAGTTGCGGAATCAGTATAAATCGTATGAAATGTCGATTTAAATTTCCCTGCCGTCTGCGCGTTCCATGATATGTGCAGCTTGTCGAACAGCCCTTTCATCCTTATGAGATCCATATTCACGCCGTACCCCGATATGAATGCGACAGGTGCCATGTAAATCTCATCGGCGGCGCTGGCAAGATATAGTTCATCCACTCCGCTGTCGTCCATCAGGTATGCATAAACTTTTTTCCCTTTGTCCCTGACGTATCTCACCGCATCCGCAAGTTCCTGCGTTTCGCCCGAAAGCGAGAAGAACTTATCGCTGGTCGAAAAGGGATAGATCTTAAGTATTAAAGCCGCTATGGAAAGATCGTCGCCGCACTTTTTGATTTCCTCTATATACTCGAGCAGGGGCTTATTCGCTTTGAGGAAGAAAAACGATTGCTCCTTTGCGTCCTGGAGATTTCCTCTTATCGTTATTTCTGCCACGCGATGACCGAGGAGAATTGTGGACATATCCTGGGAGGTAAACACGACTCTGCCATAAGTCGCCGCGTACGCCCGCGATTGATAGCTTGAAGCTCCCTCCGCGTGAACGTGCGAACCCAGGTTCATGCTTACACCTATGGATAGACTGTTTCCCCACAGAGTAGAGGGTCCGATGTATCCGGGATTCGAATTCGGCACAACGCGACTTACTTCGATGCCGTAACCCGATCTGTCGTAGATCGCAAAGAATCCCAGACCGGGGAGCGGTTCGACATTGATGCCGAGTTTGTAACCGTCTCCATGGATTGGCGAAGACAAATCCGCGTTGAGAGTCAGGAAGGGTGTTCCAAGAGGACGGACGCTGACGCCGAAGTTCGTCGCTTCTTCGATTGGATGTAACCCGAAAGCTCTCTCTGAGAAATTATGGTACGCCGCCCCAAAGCTCACGAACGGATTGGGGCGCCAGATGATACCTACACCGGGAAACCATCTCGACCCTAGACCGGTAATGTTCGTCATCGACAGCGACACGCCCGCCGCAAACCTGGAGTCGCCAAGTCCAAGACCGATGGAATACTGGTTCAAGTCCTCGGACGAAGTTGCAGCATTTCTGAAAGACACGCCGAACTTCCCGCCTTGAAGAAACGCTCCAAAGTCGTAAAATGTCTGCTTCGACGGATTCAGCTGGCCGGTGCTTGGATAGAAATAGTAAGCGTCGAGCACACTCCCGCGGCTGTACAATCCGAGATACGCGGGATTATAGAGAAATGCCTGAGTCTCATCTGTTCCTGCGGTAAAGAGGTACTTCTGATTCTGTGGATTCACGAGAATATCCTGTCCGCACGCATACCCGGACAACGACAGGACACAGGATACGGCAATCGCACACGCGAACAGCTTGTTCATTTTAACTCCCGACTCAATTACAATATATGGCATAATAAATCTATTTCAAGCTTTAACAAAAAATATATCAGAAGTGAATCCCAGTCACACTTGACTTTGTACTCCCCGTCTCGTTACTTTTTTTGACACTTATGGGCAAACAAATACTCGAATTTGAAAAGCCGATCCTCGAACTCGAGCAAAAGATCGAGGAGATGCGGAAGCTGTCCGATCAACTTGATATTGAAGACGAAATTAAGAAACTTGAATCGCGAGTTAGCGAGCTGCGGAGCAACATATACTCTAATTTAACGCGCTGGCAGAGAGTTCAGCTTGCGCGCCATCCAGAGAGGCCTTACACTTTGGATTACATAAGTCTTATCACTACAGATTTCATAGAGCTCCATGGTGACAGGTATTTCGGTGACGATCACGCGATAGTCGGGGGTTTTGCCAAACTTAACGGGAAGACAGTGCTCGTAGTCGGCCAGCAGAAAGGCCGCGACACGAAGTCGAATATTTACCGTAATTTTGGAATGCCGAACCCGGAGGGCTACAGGAAGGCGCTCCGCATGATGAAGCTTGCCGAGAAATTCGGGAAGCCCATAATCACACTTCTGGACACGCAGGGAGCTTACCCGGGAATCGAAGCGGAGGAGCGCGGACAGGCAGAGGCGATCGCCCGGAATTTGTTTGAGATGGCACAGCTGAGAGTCCCAATCGTCGTTGTCGTAATCGGTGAAGGAGCTTCGGGAGGTGCGCTGGGACTCGGAGTCGGAGACAGGATACTGATGATGGAGAATGCCTGGTATTCGGTCATTGCCCCCGAATCCTGCTCATCGATACTCTGGCGAAGCTGGGATTTCAAGGAACAAGCAGCGGACGCACTGAGGCTCACCGCGCCTGATCTTCTCGCACAGAAGATTATCGACAGGATCATACCCGAACCCATAGGCGGCGCGCACAAGGATCCGAAAGCTGCTGCCGAGTCCGTGAAGACGATTCTGGTAGAAGAACTCGACGCACTCAGGAAGATCAAGCCAGAAAAACTCGTCGAGAACAGGATCATGAAATTCGGATCGATGGGCTCATTCTCAGGGAGTTGAGGCCGGTCCCGGCTAATGTATTCGATCAAAACAAGTATAAGAGTTCGTTACGCGGAAACCGACCAGATGCACGGCGTCTACAACGGCCGGTATTTTGAATACTTCGAGGTCGGCCGCGCCGAGTTGATGCGCTCCCTGGGTATGACTTATCGCCAGTTCGAACAATCAGGCTTCTTCCTCCCGTTAACGGAAGCCTATGCCAAGTACCTGAAGCAGGTACAATACGACGACGTATTAGACGTAGTAGCATCATTGAAAGACCGGCCTCAGGCCCGGCTCAGAATCGATTACGAGATCTATCGTGGAGCGGAGAAGATGACTGAGGGATTCACCGTTCACAGTTTCATAGACGCAAAGACAGGCAAGCCCCTCAGGGCGCCGGCTCTTTTTCTCGATTTGCTTTCAGGAAAACTCTAGGTGAATCATAAATCGGGAAGTCGCATATCGGGTGTCCCTGCTCGTCACGCGCAATTGTCCGGTTCGTATCGAGGCGACGAAACTTTTGTGTCTATATTGATTTCTGATTTTCGATAAGGAGAACCATATGCTTAAGAAGGAATTGCTCGAAATACTCTGCTGCCCGAAACCGGATTGCCGGGGCGACCTGGATTACAGCACGGAGAAAAATACACTGACGTGCAAGAAATGTGGGCACGTTTACCGGGTAGAGAACGATATCCCCATAATGCTCATCGATGATGACGGTGGAAAGGACGCGAAAAAGGAGTGACCTCGGTTTCGAGAGAAGATCCGACGTCAAGATCACTTATTTCCGGATACTTTCAATCCTCTTCTACGGCAACAGTCGGGCTAACTTTTCTCTCCTCGGCAGAACTCACCGAAAAGGTTTTGAGTCATTGCGTAACAAGTTTTCGTCAGACGGTTGCTTGACAAAATAAAATCTCTTGGTGCCGACACCGCCGTCTACGGCGTCAGCACAATCATCGGCAGGTTCCTCAATTTTCTCCTCGTTCCTTTCTACACAAATGTACTTTCCACATCTCAATATGGAATAGTCGCAACCGTTTACTCCTACATTGCGTTCATGAACATCATCTATATCTACGGAATGGAATCAGCGTATTTCAAGTATGCTTCGACAAGAGAGATCGGCAACGACAGAGAGATTTTCACGACACCCTTCATTTCTGTTTTTATAACTTCTGTCATCTTCTCCTCAATATTATTTGCCGCGAGCATACACCTTGCGCCGCTTATCCAGGTACCGGTTCAATTCGCTGACACGATCCGTTATTCGGCGATAATACTGATACTTGATTCAATGTCGGTAGTTCCATTCGCAGCTCTGCGACTTCAGCGCAAGGTAAAATTGTTCGCCTCAGTCAAAGTCATCAACATTGTTGTTAACGTCGCGTCAAACGTGGTCCTCCTCGTGAAATTTCATGCCGGCATCGAGGGAATTTTTATTAGCGGGGTCATCGCGTCTGGGGTAACGCTGATCCTCCTTTCACCCACGATCTTGCGGATGTTCGCGCCAAAGTATAACCTCGAGCTATTCCGCGCGCTTCTCAAGTTTGGACTGCCGTACATACCTGCGGGACTTGCCGCTATGATGGTCCAGGTAATCGACAGGCCGATACTCCTCGCGCTGACAAATGAAAGCACGGTGGGAATCTACCAGGCAAATTACAGACTCGGTATATTAATGATGCTAATCGTGTCCATGTACGATTATGCCTGGCGCCCGTTCTTCCTGACACACGCGAACGACCCCAACGCCAAGGATCTCTTCTCACGCATCTTGACCTATTTTACATTATTCAGCTCGATAGTGGTCCTATTGGTCACTCTGTATATAGATGATCTTGTCAAGTTTAGAGTGTTCGGCAGATTCATTATAAACCCGGCGTACTGGTCGGGCCTGGGGATAGTCCCTATCGTACTCATTGGGTATCTCTTCAATGGAATTTACGTGAATCTGATGGCAGGAATATACATCGAGAAGAAAACCGCACATCTCCCATACATCACCGGCATCGGAGCTGCAATCAATGTCATCGCAAATCTCCTCCTGATCCCGAAGTTCGGGATGTTCGGTGCTGCGTGGGCGACTTTCTTGGCGTACGGCGGAATGGCAATTGCGATCTACATTGTCTCTCAGAAGTTCTATCCGGTCCAGTACGAAACGGCAAGATTGACAAAGATCGGTTTATCGCTCGGGGTCGTCGTCTTGCTGTTCGCTTACCGCAACACTCTATTCTTTTCATTGAATGAACAAGTCCTGAAGATTTCTGGTTTGGTGACTTTCATTGTGTTGCTCCTTATTCTTAGATTTCCAAACAAGGGCGAATTAAGGATCGTTAGACGGAAAGGTTAAGGTATACATCCATTGCACTTCTTGCGGCGACAATCACCGCGGGGGCGCAAAGTATCAGGGGGCAAGGCCCGGTTTTCGGAGGCGTCTGCGGTTCGCCTCTCTTTTCCGAACCCGGATTCATCCACAACGTGATCGAAAAGACCAAGTTGATCGCTCCGGACACGTACCGCCTCATGGAGGCTGCAGCACGGGAAAGGGTCTCTACAGGCGCCCAGGATAGCGTAGGCATGGTACAGCAGTTCTTCGCGCTCAATTTCGTGACAGAAGTTTACTACACGGTCTCGGCGACGCTCATGGTTAGAGGGGCAGTGACTGAAATCTGGGTTGACGACGCAGAGCTTGCTAACGGACATGTGGACGCCGCAGTTGTGGACTCCATCTTCATCGCACTTGAGAGTCGGACGCCATCCGGATCTAGAAATCCTGACGAAGGAATTGTAAAACTTGATGAAGAGTATTTCGGAATGCCACCGAATTCGGGGAACAGCAACGGCTACATCTCAATTTTGATTACTGATCTCAAAGACGGTTGGACGTCCTCGGTGAACTCTCCGTTCATTGCGGGATTCTTTCTTAATAACGATCAACCAGACCCGCAAAGCGGCTTGTACCAGGCAGGAAGTAATCGGCGCGACATGCTTTACGTAGATTCATATCCAGGCATATATTACAACGGGATAAAAAATCCCGCCGCGCCCCTTCCGACAGTAGCCCATGAGCTGCAGCATCTCATTCACTGGCATTACGATCCAGGGGAAGTCACTTTCCTGAACGAAGGCTGCTCCACGAACGCCGAAGTCATCTGTGGGAACCCGCTGAGAAGTCCCTCCCTCTATTTCAACGACACAAACGTACCGCTCTTTACCTGGCACGCAACGACCGATCAGAATGTGCTCGCGGATTATTCACGGGCCGCGCTATTCATGAGATATCTTTTCGAACAATTTGGAGATGACTTCGCCAGGGACTTCGTGCAGAACCCCGCCGAGGGGATCGCGGGAATAAGCTCGACTCTGTCCGAGGTTGGAAGTTCGTTGACGTTCGAACAGGTGTTCAAAAATTGGGCAATTGCAAACGAAGTGAATGACACCACCCTAGGTCGTGAATACGGTTACGAGTATCCGATTTCGCTTAGACCCGTTCCGCTTTCCATCACGGACCCTAACGTTTGCATGACGCAATACAGCACCAATGGTACTGCAGTAAGGTACGTAGACTACTCGAATGGAAGTTCTCTCACCCTAAATTTTGTATCGGGCGGAGCGGAAGTTACGGCGATCGAGACCGGCGTTACGAAATCAGTCCAACCAGTGCAGATACCGTCGGCATCTAACTTTCCGGATTTCGGATCAAGGTATAACGACGTCACACTAGTAATGGTCAATCCCAATTTGATCGGAAGCGGCACGATTTCAATGAACAGCAGCGGGTTACTCGAAGCCCTCCGCAACGAGGCGATGTACGACGACGGGACACCCGACGCGCTAGACGGCGTAAACTTCATCGGATTCCACGGAGCTTCCGCTGGCTCAGGTTGGGCGGTCCAGTTTACACCCCTTAGGCCGAGTAACCAGCTGGTCAAGGCGGAGATCTATGCCGCGTTTGCGCAAGAGTTTTCAGGATCAGGCCTTCCCTCCAATGCGCCAAAGGAATTCACATTCCATGTGTGGGGAGATGACCAGGGGATTCCTGGGCAGGACATAATTACACCTTTCCTGGTGAGCGTGAACAGGTCTCAGTTCGACGCATCATTCATCCAGGTCGACCTGACACCTTATGCGAACCAACTCTCCAATTTGAAAGGTCCGATCTACATTGGGTTCATTGATAATGACACGCTCAGCACCTCGGTTGCATTGAATCATCAGCAGCCGACAAATTATTCCTTCGGATACTCTCAGGCCGTATTAGGTGGATGGTCAAAGTTATCGAACATGACTCTATCGACATCAACGAAGCAAAACATTTCGCTTGTCGGATGGAACCTGATGATGCGCGCGGTGTTCAGCTACCCAACCAACAACTCCGCGCCTCCAAAGCTTTCAGCGGGGATTATCCATAGTTACCTCGAGCCCGGCCTGATCCAGGTAGAGGTAATCGCGGATTCGGCCCTGAGACAGCAAAGCATTTGCGCAACGGTCACCCAGTCGGGCTCGTCCAATTCTGTAAGTCTTCTTCAGAGCAGTCCCGTGAAATTCTTCTCGACTGCCGGTGCGCCTCTCAGCGCCGGTCCGGGAAGCGTGATGGTGAAAGCCGCGAAGTTGTTCGGGGGAAACTATGCCGATACGGCCTTCGTGTTCAACTCGACAAGCGTCGGTGATCTGGAGACACCCATGGAATCTCCGGACGCTCGATTCCACATGACTTTCCCAGCCGTATCGAGCGCATTCCTGGCCACAATCGCGGAAGGAAGTGTCGTTCCTGTGGATTCAAGGGCGTTTGACGTTTACACGATCGGACCGGAAGGACAGTCGCTCGACTCACCCGCGAGTATCGTACTTGATTCGGTATCATTCGATACTACCCAATTTGTTCCGGCAATTAGCTTGAATTCCTCATGGTACTCCTTACCGTTTTCAATTGAATCCGGAAATCTTGTTTCCATCACTACCAAAATTTCTATGTTCGCTATAGTCCCAAGAGAGATCACCACAACTCTTCTGATTCCGTCGACTTACACTCTCTTTCAGAATTTTCCGAATCCTTTTAACCCAACAACTTCGATTCTATACACACTCCCGGTAAATACACCGGTTAGACTAGACGTATTCGACGTGCTCGGAAGACGCGTTGCGACTCTGGAGAATTCCACAATGAACGCAGGGCCACACCAGGTGGTATTTGATCCGTCTAAGTATGCGCTCTCGAGCGGCGTATACTTTTATAGACTCTTGGCAGGGGGATACGTCTCTACAAAGAAAATGATGATATTGAAATAACCCGACGAGATTCGCGTTGAATATTCATCTGATTACCTGGGCTGCAACTAAGAGAGGATTGCACGGTTAGTCAAGATACCTTCCGGATCCCGATCGCGGGTACCGTGCCTACCACGATTTTGTGATGTTAAGCTTCTCGAGTTTCTGCTCCAGCTCGTCTCTCTCCCGGTTCTTCTTCAAAGTTCCATCTTCGGCATAATTGAGAAGCCCGTACTTCCCGAGCAGTTCTTTCGCGCTATCACCCTGATTGCACGAGAGAAGTTGGATGATTTCCATTTCAATCCGCGAAAGGTTGAGCGAGTTCACGCGGTAGTCCAGGAAAGCCTCCCATGTGAAAGGGCACCACTTGCTTACGACGTCGTAACCTATCGCCCTGGCATACTGCCTGATCTCGAATTGGGCGTACTCATCCATTCGCAGCTCGAGAAAGTGCAAGAGGTTGTGAAGGTCGATCTTCCAGTAAGCTTCTGTGTAAGTTGAAAGCGGTAGATCTTTTCGCGCCTGTTCGCGAGCTATGCCGGCATCGAGCCTCTCATTGTAGATCTGTCTCGCAAGACTCTGAAGCTCTTCTTCTTTGGCAGATAAATTTTCGCCCGCTTCCTCATTTAAGAAGCCCTGACTCCCTTGCCTGTTGGACGCCGCCTGGAGTCTCCACTCGGAAGGTTTTGTTTTTTGCGTCGCGTCTATGGCGATAGAGTAACGCGTGGAGTACTCGTTTACATTGGCGCTCCTGTGCCTTATCCATTGCCGCCAGCAATCCATCGGGACTCTGAGGTGGAATTTTATCTCACACATCTCAAATGGTGTTGTGTGCCTGTGCCTCATCAGGTATCTGATCAGACCTCTGTCCTCCGATATCTTCTTCGTCCCCTTCCCGTATGACACTCTCGCTGCCTGAACGATCGCATCGTCCGAACCCATGAGGTCGACGACCCTGATGAATCCGTCGTCGAGCACCTTAATGTTCAAGTCTTTGAGTGATTCTAACTCGCCCATCCGAGAATCTCCGTCATGATATTTTTCAATTTCCCCCCGAGATTATTGAATACCTCGGCGCCGGCATCTCGGTCCCTTTGATCGCCTTCCAGAGGATTTCATTGAACAATCTATCCGGAACCGCATCGGCAACTTTGAAATTCATTTTCTTCATCAGGTTTTGCCCGTACTCGCCGGCTTTATTTTTCGCGTTCAGATCAATCAGCGGCTGTACCACGGTGTAGCTGGACGTATCCGGCGACGGCGTGAACGAATCGAACATCGGATTGGCAGCGACATCGTACTGGCTCATTGGCGGAAGACCGAGAATAAGTTCCATCGTCCTGAGAATGGATGAGGTCGAATAGAGAGTGTGATCGACAAAATTGCGTTTTACGAACGGCCCCAAGACAAGCGCCTCCGTTCTGTGCGCGTCGACGTGGTCCGCTCCATTCTGGGCGTCGTCTTCAATTACAAAGATCGCCGACTGACTCCAGGCGCTGCTGTGTGAAATCTTGTCGACGAACATCCCGAGAGCATAATCGTTCTGCGCCACCATTGCCTGTGGAGTCAGCGTGCCCTTTCGCGTCCCCGAAGTGTGATCGTTTGGGAGCCGGATTATGTTGAACTGCGGCAGCTTCCCGATGTTTACGAGCGAGTCAAAATCCTTTTCCCAGGCTTTGTACCTGTCCAGGTCGGAGTACTCGAGGTCCCATCCTTTGTACGCCGGGTCGAAATTCTCGGCAAGTACTTTTTGATTCGGACGGTCCAACCCAGGGTTGTCAGGATCTGAATCGACAAACTCACCGTAATCTCTGAGCGTTACGCCGTGCTTCGCACAGTCGTCCCAGATGTAACCTGAAGTCGGTGCAGCCGTTTTTTCCTCTCCCTCAAAATCATAGGGTGCACCACGGCCTCCGTAGTTCGAAGGCCAGCTCTTTTCTACATAGTCAGTCGCATATGCGGCGGTCGACCAGTTGTGGCCGTCTGCACTTACTTCCGCGTCCGCGTAAAGATTGTCCAGCAGGACGAAGCTCGTCACAAGCTTATGCAGGTTCGGTGTTACGGTCTCTCCGAACATTACAAGACTCGTGTCCCCGTTGCCCTGCTTTATATCTCCGAACACCTGGTCGTATGTGCGATTCTCCTTGATGAAGTAGAAAATGTACTTGATCGGCGAGGCGACGCCGACTTTGTTCGGCACCGGATTCCCCGGTTCGAAGCCTGCCTCCTTTGATACGCTCGGCCTGTACGGAGTGTTCGCATATACCTGCTGCGTGTATTTCGAGCTCTCTCTTCCGATTGGGAAATCGATGAACGATAGAGTGCCCTTCAAAAGCGTCCCAATGTATTGGTGTTGCGGGTTCGCGTACGACCTCTCACCCTTCCCGTTCAATACGAGTATCGTCCCCTCCTCATCGTGCTTCTTCCCCGGAACGATCATTACCTTTGTGGGATACCAACCGACCGGAATGAATCCCACAGGCGTCGGCGAATTCGGCTTTGACACATTTATTATTGCGACCGAATTGTTGTCTGCATTCGCAGCGAGCATAAATCGGCCGTCCGATGTCGCACATACTGAATTTGTAGTTGATCCTTCCGGTGAATCCGGATATAGCGCGGTAGAAACTGTAGCAGTGACCTTACGAGTCTCCAGGTTGAAGACCGTCACGCTGTTGTCGTTGGAGTTCGCAACGTATGCGAACATCCCGCTCGGGCTCAAGCAGATCTCAGTGGGATGGTCACCGGTTCTAAAATTGTACAGAAGCTTCTTCGAACTGAATGCTTCCACCTTTTTGGATCCCCAGATTGATACCAGCAATATTCCGTCTCGTGTATATTTGCAATAGTATGGCATCCCGTCGAGCTTCGCTGTCAAGATCTTTTTGTTCCCAAGATCGTAATAACGTAAGGTGCTGTCTCCCCTGAAGACGACCGCAAGCGTGTGCTTGTAAACATCAAGACCCGCCGCCCAGGCAGTTGACTTCGGGACCGGATCAGCAAACTTGATCGCACTCGAATCATGAAGCTCTCCATGATCAAGATCGAACGTATATACACAGTTTTGATTTCCGCCCGAGACAAACAGTTTCTTCCCCTGAAATGCGATTCCGAGCCAGCTATCCCTCAGCTGGATAGACTGTACCACTTTTTCGTTAGTGAGATCGACAAGCATCAGGACGGGCTTCGACACTCCGCCGTGCGTGACCGCCAGATATTTGCCGTCGGGAGATACAGCCGCGTTAAGAGGGAGATCCCCCAAAGCAATGGAATGTCCTGCCGGAGACAACCACCAGCCGTTGGGAAGGAGATAGCGATTGTTCGCTTCACCGGGAGTTTGAGCGACACATAGTGCGGACATTATAAGGTCGACTAGAAAAAAGTACAGGATTTTTTTCATGACTTCCCTCACCAAGGCTGTGCGATACAAGTTTAATTCAGCCGTGACTTTTTAACAATAGGAGCTGCATTTTTCATTCGAGCAGAAAACTTGATTCAGTGTGAACACGCGATTATATTTCATCGTGGTTAAATAGAGGAGCGGTGGTCATTAGTAATCGCGCGGAGGCACGGAGCGCCGACGATACGCGACCAAAGGGACACCCGCCGAAACCATCAAATGAAATTCGACATAGATGGTTGGGCTGCCCCCGAAGCGGGGAAACCGGAACGAAAAAAATGATCCGGTGAAGGTGAATAACCTGCAGACTGTCATCCCGTTAAGTTGTAGCAAAGCAAGGGATGGAGCGCTATTTGACTGATCGCTTTTTCATTCTTCGATCGGCCCGCCTCGATTTAACCTCCTGAACAGAACATGAAGATGAGGTTTCTAATCAAGTGAACATCGGTCTCATCGGCTACGGCAAGATGGGAAAGGAAGTGGAGACCGTCGCGCGGCAGCGCTCGCATTCGATCGCGGCAATTGCAGATGTCGATGCTAACCTCAGTGAGATGGAGAGCCAGTTCCGAAAATGCGACGCGATCGTGGACTTCTCCGTACCGACTGCTGTGCTCGACCACATAAGATTCGCGGCAACCGTGTCGAAACCTATCGTTATAGGGACCACCGGCTGGCAGAAGGAGATGGAAGAAGCGAAAAACATCGTCAACAGTTCGGGGATCGCGGCGGTCGCTTCGTCAAACTTCTCACTCGGGATGAATCTCTTCATCTCGACAGTCGAGCGTGCCGCGAAACTTTTCGGACAATATGATGGGTTTGACTGCGCCGTTTTGGAATCGCACCACAACCAGAAGGCCGATGCGCCAAGCGGAACCGCTATCAGTATCGGGAATGCGATTCTCGAGAACTTCCCTTCAAAGAAAAAGACGCGTGCGGGAATTCCCGTCGGGCGAATTCCGAAAGACGAACTACAGATAAATTCTATTCGAATCGGAAATGAATTCGGAACCCATTCTGTGTTTTTTGATTCCGAAAACGACAGGATCGAACTCACTCACACATCCAGAGGACGTCGGGGGTTTGCTCTCGGCGCGGTGATAGCGGCGGAATGGTCGGTGGGCAAGAAAGGATTTCATCTCTTCAAGGACATATTGAGCGAACAAAATAGAGGACGAAATGAAGGCTAGACTATTTCGGGGAACCGGTGTCGCGCTCGTGACGCCATTTCAAAAGGACGGTTCCGTCGATGACGAGAAACTCCGCGAGCTGGTGGAATTCCAGATCGCAAATGGTACGGAAGCTATCCTGCCGGCCGGGACCACCGGAGAGAGCGCTACGCTTTCTCATTCCGAACATCACCACGTTATGGAAGTGGTCCTCGAGCAGACGAACGGCCGCGTGCCTGTAATCGTCGGCGCCGGGAGCAACTCGACGCGTGAAGCAATATCGCTGACGATCCACGCCAAATCGATCGGGGCGGACGGAGTACTTTCTGTGGCGCCGTATTACAACAAACCGAACCAGGAAGGCTTATTTCAACACTATGCGGCCATCGCGGAGGCGGTCGACATTCCGATCCTCGTATATAATGTCCCCGGAAGGACCGGCAGCAACATAAACGCTGAGACCACACTGAGAATGGCCGAGGAGATACCGAATGTTTTCGCAGTCAAGGAGGCAAGCGGCAACATTCCTCAAATCATGGAAATACTCCGAGGACGGCCGGACGATTTCGCAGTGTATTCCGGCGACGACTCGATCGCATTCGCTGTAATCGCGCTCGGCGGTGACGGTATTGTTTCAGTGATAGCGAACCAGATCCCGAGGATGTTTGGAGACATGATCAGGCTCGCACTCGCCGGCAATCTTGATGACGCCCGAAAACTGCATTACAGACTTTTGCCGCTGATGAATGCGAACTTCATCGAGCCAAATCCGATCCCTGTCAAGTCCGGGATGGCAATGATGGGAATGATCGCCGAGATCTACAGGCTTCCACTCGTCCCGCCGTCCGAATCGACACGAGCCAAGCTGAAGAAAGTCCTTTCGGACCTCGAGCTGATTCCCGAACGCGTCGCGAAATGAAAGTGTGGTGTAATTCTTCACCTTACCTCCTTTAGACAGATGCAAAGCCGAGAACGGGTTTTGACGCGATGAATATTATTTTCGCAAATGCAATCTTGAGTACCACAGACTGTTGGACCAAGTATGAGTCGTGACCTTTTAAGAATCGACATAGAAAAATCGTTTGATTCAAATACAATCACGCCCGAGACTGCGTCGTGCGTGGAACGGTTCCTGGAAGTCCTGGACATCGGGGAAGTCAGAGCGGCTGAACCCGACAAGAATTCTCCCACCGGCTGGAGAGTCAATGAGTGGGTGAAGAAAGGGATATTGCTTGCCTTCCGGGTCGGCAAGGTGGTAAGGATCGAGAATGGATACCCGAACCATTTTTACGACAAGAGTACTTTTCCCACGAAGGGTGTTTCGATCTCAGACGATATCAGGCTCGTGCCCGGCGGCACTTCCATCAGACGCGGCGCATACATCGACAAAGGAACGGTCATAATGCCTCCAACTTACGTTAACGTCGGAGCGCACATCGGCGAAGGAACGATGCTGGATTCTCACACCCTCGTCGGATCGTGTGCACAGGTCGGGAAGAAAGTTCACCTGAGCGCCGCGTCTCAGATCGGAGGAGTTCTTGAGCCGGTTGGCGCGCTGCCGGTAATAATCGAAGACGAAGTGATGATCGGGGGCAACTGTGGCATTTACGAAGGAACGCTAGTAAAACGACGCGCCGTCATCGGCGCTGGCTGCATCATCACCGGATCGACCCCGATTTACGATCTTGTAAAAAGAAGGATCTACAAAAAAGAGAAGACGCGTCCCCTCATCGTACCCGAGGGCGCCGTCGTGGTGCCGGGCTCGCGAATTGTAGACAGTGACTTTGCCAGGAAGAACGGCATCTCGATTTATACTCCGGTGATCGTCAAGTACCGCGACGAGAAGACCGATGCCGCTACGGCTCTCGAGGAATCACTCAGGTAGCGGGCGGGCAGGAAACCGGAACCCGCGGGTCAATCCGGGTTCGATCTTCTATTTCAGTTGCGGCCCTCCGCCAATTTCGATCTTGCCGGTGTAATACCTCTTCTTGATGTGCCTTGACTTCTCAGTGAATGCATCGACCCCGATTTTTTTTATCGTGCAGAGATTGAATACCTTCATGTTGTGGGGGAGGACATCCGCTCTGTCAACTGCGGGATGGAGTTTGTCGCATGGAAACTCGTCGCATTGATAACAGAACTCTTTCTTTTTTTCAAGAACACAGAGATAAGTCTCACAAGTGCCTCCGATGACCGGGGAGTTTCCCTTCACCGATCTGCAGCCTTCGCATGGTATTTTATCGCTGGGTATACCCTTCTCGATAAGTCTATCGAAAAGACGCGAATCGTCTCTGCAGACATGCAGTTCGCAAATCCCGCAGTCTATCCCGCAGGGAGCAACCAGCTTCAATCTCTCTACTGTTGACATGAAATTCCTTTCAGTAAGATTTTTGTCGCGTGTAAATGGATACACGCAATTGTCACGTCACAAGTTATGGGCCCAATCGCACCGCTGAAGTCTGTGCGTTGAGGTACATTCAGCTCTTCCCTGACACTGAGCTGGATTATTTTAATAACGGGCTTGACGAAATCCAATAGATGCTCTCGCTCTGGCTGATGCACTGCATTCGCCGACCACGACCGGCAAATATTGTTTTAGTTACGCGCGTCTGCCATTTTATGGAAACAATGTCGGAGCCTTCGCATGGGAATTAAAATTCATTTGTTGTCGATCGTCCTTACTGTGCTGTCCGTTTCGTTCGGCGATCCAAAAGCATATTTCTTCAGAAGCAAATTAGCGCCCAACAGCACGTACAACATTTCGATGGATATAAGGAGCGAATCCACGATCAAATTCGTCGCGGACAACGAGACTCTTGCGCTCCTGCATAATTCAGGACTAAAGAACCCGACGAAGTCAAGTTCGGTGCAGAAAGTCGAAGAGACGATCAAGAGCGGTAACGCCGGGAGCGATAGTTCGTTCTTCGTCCGGATGACGATCAACAAGTTCGATAATGTCAGAAGGGTCAACGGTGTAGAAAGCAGCACGGGACCAGGCATTTCAATGAGCGGCCTCGAAGTCACGGGCATCTACACGAAAGAAAACAGACTGACGAACATCCGGATCGAAGGGGGCAAGCTTACTGAGGAGATGAGGACTGCCATCGGCACAATGGCAGAAAATGCGCTGGGGAACATTAGATATCCTGATAAGCCAATGGCGATCGGTGACAGCTTCCAACAGCAGATGCCGATGGTAATACCGATCCCCGGCTACAGCCCGGCGAGGCTTGAGATGGTTGTCAGTTATAAGCTGACGCGGGTTGACGGAGACACCGCTTATTTCGACAACACTTATACAATGAAGATGGACCAGGAAGAGCATGAATACAAAATGGAGCTCAGTGGAGGAGGCGCCGGTACATTAAAGCATGACCTTCGCCGAAATTTCTTTATTGCGGATATGTCGAGGATGAAAATGGACGCGAAGGTGAAGACCGACAAATTCGAGATGGATGAAAAATCAGACGTACAGGCATCAGTGGTCTACCATTAGCTCAAAGCGAAGACCGGATAGTTTGTTTGCTGAAAAGCCGGAAGAACGATTCGGTTCCGGGATCAAGGACAATATTTCATTCAGTGGTTCTCAAGTGCCGGAGGAGTGAATCACACTACGTCCCCTCGCTGTGTGATCCGACCGGCCGATTCACTAACTCATCTTCATGGCTGCGGAGCAACCAGATGGCGGCTGCGGAAGCGTTCACCGTGGAAAAAATCACATCGGAAAACCAATGAGCATCGTAGTACATCCTGGAAAGAGACGTCAGCATCGCGATGATTATCCAGACAGACCTCCACACCCAGTTACGCGAGAACCCGGCGAGTATTATTGATAACGAGAATGCGACGGCCACATCTCCGGATGGGAAGGAAAGGTGGGAATTCGGGCCGGCAACAAGGGGTGTAAACGCCAGGAACCCTTTGCCGGCGAAAGGTCTGAATCTCCCGACAAGCGACTTAAGTGAAATCGTGATCAGGCCGGAGTATAGGTAGGCCTGAAGGACCATAATTCCCTTCAGCCTGGTTCTCGGAAAATTGAAAAGGAGCCCGCACAAGTACAAACCAAGAAAAACATATAGCGTCGCATATCCCGTACCGTACCAGTGCAGATAACCCGCCAGTCTGTCCGCAAAGTGGGTGTGGAGCGCGAAGAAAAAGTACCTGATCGGCTCGTCAAAGCGAAAGGCGATCACAACGACAGACGCGAAGAGGGCTGTATACACCCATCCTCTCAATTTCCATCGTACCGGTGAGCTGTAGTACGTGCCCCAGTCGATGAACAATCTTTTCAAATCGCGTCCCAGGTCTATGATTCTGTTTGCCATTTTCATTTATGATCCGGTTCAGCTGATAGTTTATGTTGAAAAGAGTTGCCGAGCAATTACCTCCAGTTTCCGCTGATCGTCAACTCAGACGACTTTTACAGGCTTTTACTCTTTTTGCGTTTTACTCGCGTCCTTTGCTGTCGGACTCAACCGTGCATTCCTCGGCAAAAGCGGAGAGACCGTAAATCGTCTGACATATTTGGATTAGCTTGCCGGCAGGATCCGTGAATCCTTGAATCACGTTCCACGTCTTCCGATATTAATCAGTTGCATTATCAGGGCAAAAGGGTGCAAGTGAATGTTTAGAAATTTTCTAAAGATGTTCGACGACGGCTCTCATAATCTCAGGCGTAGAATCGGCTGGTTATATGTGTTCCTGGTTTCTACAAACCTCGCGGTCTGGATCGCGGCCCTGGCGACCTTCCACAGTTTTCCTCTACTGATCGGAACATCGGTGATCGCATACACATTTGGTCTCCGTCATGCTGTCGACGCCGATCACATCGCGGCGATTGACAACGTCACGCGTAAGCTGATGCAGGAAGGCAAGAGGCCTACTACCGTCGGGTTCTTCTTCTCACTCGGACATTCGACCGTAGTGATCATTGCATCGGTGGCTATCGCGGTCGCGACAGTATCTGTCGAAAAGAGTTTTCCGGGATTCCGGGCTATCGGCGGCCTGATCGGGACAGCCGTATCCGCTGGATTTCTTTTCCTTATCGCGCTGATAAATATGGTCGTCCTAAGGGACGTGCATAGGACATTTAACCGTGTGAAAATGGGAGGTTCGTACAACGAACAGTCGGTGTACGATTTGCTGGACAGGCGCGGGCTCATGGGAAGATTATTCGGCCCGCTCTTCAGATTCATCAAGCAGAGCTGGCACATGTATCCGCTCGGATTTCTTTTCGGACTCGGGTTCGACACTGCGACTGAAATCGGTCTTCTCGGCATTACTGCCACTGAGGCTACAAAAGGTCTTCCGGTCTGGTCGATTCTCCTGTTCCCTGCTTTGTTTGCGGCTGGGATGTCGCTCGTCGATACAACCGATGGCGTACTTATGCTCGCCGCATACGGATGGGCGTATGTCAAACCGCTCCGGAAGCTTTACTACAATATGACAATCACGTTTGTGTCTGTACTTGTCGCAGTTCTCGTTGGAAGCGTGGAGGTGTTCGGCATTCTCGCGGATAGATTTGAACTGAACGGCTGGTTCTGGACTTCAGCCGCGCGACTGAGCAACAGTTTCGATACGATGGGGTACTTCATAGTCGGGATTTTTGTACTGAGCTGGGGTGCGTCGACGTTGATCTACCGGCTGCGGCGGTACGAAGATGCCGATGTAAGAAACGATTGATGTCAGAAGATCAAATCGTAATTTAACCGGAACCCTCTGGCCGGCTGCGGCACAAAATCTTTGATCACCGAAAGATTATCTCTGTAGACCTGGTTAAACAAGTTGTCGCAGTTGAAGCTCACGTTATGAACCAGCCTATCTTCTGTCAGCCTGATGCCGAATCCGATGTTCACCACACCATAACCTGCTGTGTAGGTGTCGCCTTCCCCGAGTCTCTTCTGGGCCGCAGCCAGGCGCCATTGAATCATGCCTGAGTAGGCGTCATCTCGATATGTCACCGACAGCAACCCCCGGAGCGGAGGAGTGAATGGAAGGGGGACGCCGTTCTTTGTGTCTTCGGCGTTCACATAGTCGGCGCTCGCGCTGAATGCAAAACTTTGCAGCGGCTGAATGGCGACTCTGGATTCAAATCCTACGAGCCGGGCGTCAGTTGCCGAAAACTTTCGGACGGGCAAATTCTGTATCGTGTCGCCGCGAAGGTAACTATAAATGTAATTGCTTATGAAATTGACATAAGGAGACACCTCGACAATAAAGCCCGACACATCTCCTTTCAGCGATGCATCGATCCCCGTTGCAGCCTCGGGAGTCAGAGCTGCGTCGCCGACGGAATAAGTGTTGCTCGCCGCATCTGCGCCGTTGGCAAAGAGTTCCTGCACGGTCGGCGGACGGAACGACCTGGCCAGGTTCAACGATGACACGATTCCTGGAGCGAGATTCTGGATGAGCCCAACCGAAGCTGTCACCGCCTCGTGAGTGCGAACGATATCGATCGACTGAAACACAGGATCGGTTGACGCGGAATATGGTACGGCGTGAATCCGATTATAATCGAATCTAACAGCTCCCTGAAATCTCGTCTTTTCACTCGCGACATATTCCTCGTAAATGAAACCGGCGAGGTCCGTGGTAAACGAGTTCGGTCCAAGCGGCTGGTCCCCTTCGATCGAGAGATTCTCCAGGTTCGACCACAATCCAAGTGTTCCACGGAGAGCGCCGATTTCCCGGTGGTGCATCTGCAGCATTACATTGAAAGACCGATTATTGAAATGATTCGCCTGCGGATTCGAAATACCGGACGAATCCTGCTGGGTTGGGAACTCGGAATGATTATAGTCGACGTATCCCGCATCGAGTCTAAATTGTTTCACAATGCCGCTCTCCGGTTCCAATATGCTTCGCAGCTCTATTGAATTAACATTCTGCGCGATGAGAGATGTGGTTGGCGGGTCTGTAATCCAATCGGGATTTGGAGGAGTACCCGGAATACCGTATCTCATCTCGTAGTGTTTGAATCCGATTCCAGCCATTCCTGATTCGCCCTGGTACGAGTAACCCGCACCCTCTTCTTGAGTATGATTAAAAGTCTGCGGCATCCTGTTCAAATCAAAACTCTGAACGCCGTCGAAATAATTTGCCGCCGGGATGCGTGTATCTTGCGAGTGGACTCCACCTGCTAAAACACTGAATGCATGTCCGCCGTTGCTGTAAACACCGTTAAAGTAACCCGAGTATTCGTCGCTGACACTGTTCCCGCCCAGAGAGGCAGTCCCCGAAAATCTTTCAGACGATGCACTCGGGATGGTATTTGTAATCACATTAATAAGTCCGCCTACGGCATTCGGACCATAAATAATACTTGCAGGTCCGCGAACGACGTCGACTCTCTCGACGCTCATTGGTTCGATCGGCACTGAATGGGCGGGGTCGTAGGTCGAAACATCACCTGTGCGCATTCCATTTTCCAGCACGAGCACTTCGTTGTCGGATAATCCCCTTATGATCGGCCTCGCCGGCGCAGAGCCGTTATATCTGACCGCAATTCCCGGGAGATCTGAGATCTCTTCTGCCACGCTTGAGCCCGCAGTCTGATGAAGTGCGACCTTCGTTTTCGAATCAGAGGACTGGTACAATTCATCGGTCGTCTGCGCATACGGAGACGCAGAAACGACTATTTCGCTCGCTTCTATCGCGGATTGACGGAGCTCGACTGCGAGCTCAACCGTGCTGTCTTTGACAGCAATGCGGTTCACTCTCGAAGCATAACCGACACACCGAACAAATATTTGGTAATCCCCGGTGGGGATACTTGAAAATGAAAACTCACCTGCAGCGTCAGTATACGTCGCGCGGTCAAGCTCGAGGATGCGAACAGTCGCGCCGACCACCGGCTTTCTGTCGGACAGGACCCTTCCGCTAATATTTCCAGTCAAATGATTCTGTGAGTAGACGGCTTGGCTCATTCCCATCATCAAAGTGAGAATTATCAGAAGCGAGCATACGCCCATCATCCATGAATGGAGAATCGATTGCTCTGCAGTAGATTTCATTTGATGAATATATTTTGTGCCATGATTCTATCCAACCAAGTCCAGCCCATGGCGGAATCTCGAACTCGCAGTCGGAAAGTTTGCCATGCTTCCGTTTCTCTTTACCTCATGCTCCAATCGAAAAGCTCCGGTTTGTCTCACGACTCAAAGTCTCACGTTTTCCTGCCGGCGTGCTTTCTCACCTTCGGGAATCGCGCGGAGTTTTCTAGTTGAATGTTCCCCACACTTCTCTAAGCGCATCGGATATTTCTCCAAGTGTGGCATACGCTTCAACACATTCAATCAAACCCGGCATTACATTACTCTTCTCACTTGCGATTGTTTTCAACCGATCGAGCAATGTATTGACCAGTACGTTGTCTCTCTTCTTCCTCAAATGGGCTAATCGCTTGCTTTGAGTTTCTCTTACTGACGGATCCAAATGAAAAATTTCGGGACGGTTACTTTCCTCCACCCTATATTCATTGACTCCAACGATGATTTTCTCTTTTGTCTCGATAGCCTTTTGATATTTATACGCGCTCTTCGCTATTTCGTCCTGGAAGAAACCAATCTCGATACCTTTTACAGATCCGCCGATAGACTCAATCTTGTCCAGATACTTCCAGACCTCTTTTTCGATTTCATCCGTTAGTTTTTCCAGATAATAAGATCCGGCAAGTGGGTCAATCGTATTTGTTACTCCCGATTCGTGCGCAATTATTTGTTGAGTTCTGAGCGCCAGTCTCACCGAATCTTCTGTGGGCAGGGCGAGCGCCTCGTCTCTGCTGTTTGTGTGGAGTGATTGGCAGCCTCCAAGAACTGCCGCAAGCGCCTGGTAAGTGGTTCTCACAACGTTGTTGTCAATTTGTTGAGCGGTGAGAGTCGAGCCGCCGGTCTGCGCATGGAACCGGAGTTTCATCGCCTCATGATTCCTGCTGCCGAACTTCTCCCTCGTAATTTTCGCCCAGATTCTTCTGGCAGCTCTAAACTTCGCGATCTCCTCGAAGAAATCGTTGTGCGAATTGAAAAAGAAAGAGAGCTGGTTACCGAACGAATCGAATTCGAGGCCGGCCGATATTGCCGACCTGACATACTCCATCGCATTCGAGAAAGTGAAGGCGAGCTCCTGGACCGCAGACGATCCCGCTTCCCTGATGTGGTATCCGCTGATCGAGATTGCATTCCATCTCGGTAAGTTCTCACTGCAATAGCTGATTACGTCCGTTACAAGTCTGAGTGAAGGTGTGGGCGGAAAGATATGAGTTCCGCGCGAAATATATTCTTTCAGTATGTCATTTTGCGTCGTGCCCGAAATTTTCTTGAGGCCGGCATTTTGTTTCTTGGCAACAGCTACATACATCGCGAGAATGATTGCCGCGGTGGCATTGATCGTCATGGAGGTGGTGACCTTTTCCAAATCGATCCCATCTAGGAGCCGTTCCATGTCTTCGAGTGACGAAATCGCTACTCCAACCCGCCCCACCTCTCCTTCGCTCATCGGGTGGTCGGAATCGTATCCCATTTGCGTTGGTAGATCGAATGCGACCGAAAGGCCGGTGATCCCCTGACGGAGCAAGTAGCGGTATCGCTTATTCGACTCGTCCGCGCTCCCGAATCCCGCATACTGCCTCATGGTCCAGAACTTTCCCCGGTACATCGTCGGATATACGCCGCGCGTGTAAGGATATTCGCCGGGGAAGCCGAGCTTCGAGAGGTAATCGAAATCTGAGCGAGAGTATACCTGCTTAATCTCTATCCCGGAGTCGTTCTTGAAGGGCCCCTTTTTTACCGGTTCGGATTTCATAATCGCAAACCTATATTCGATACTTCGATCTGGCTTTGTCCTGAGAATGGCAAAATGTTTACTGTCCTCACATTCCGGTGACAACATCTACGAGCGTGAATAGAAACAGCCCGACGCTGAGATACGCATTGAGATTAAAGAACGCGAAGTTAATCTTGCTCAGGTCGTCTGGTCGCACGATCGCATGTTGATATGCGAGAACACCGGCTACGAGCAGGAGACCGACCAGGTAGACAACTCCGAGAGGGAGTATGAATCGCAACGAGACGAGGAGGAAGAAAGAGACTATATGCAGGAGAGTAGATACTTTCAGGGCTTTCTTTACGCCGAGATTCCGCGGCATAGAAAACAGTCCAACCTCATCGTCATACCCCAGATCCTGGCACGCGTAGATGATGTCGAAACCCGCTCCCCACGCGACGACAGCGAAGCCTAGTAGAACCGCCACGAGATTAAACTCGCCGGTAATGCCGAGCCATGCGCCGACGGGGGCAAGCCCCATTCCGATTCCGAGAAAAATGTGAGAGAGCCAGGTGAAGCGCTTTGTGAATGAGTAGAAAAATACAACCGCGAGAGCAACAGGCGAAAGATAGAAGCAGAGTCTGTTCAGCCTGTACGCCGCGTAGACCAGAAGAAGCGCAGCAATGGCAACGAAGAGTGAGGCTTCAAGGACGGAAATCTTACTAGTAGGTATCTCACGATCTTTCGTGCGCGGATTCTTACTGTCGTATTCGCGGTCGGCAATCCGGTTGAACCCCATTGCCGCAGAGCGAGCACCGACCATTGCCACAAGTATCCACGTCATCTTGTAGAAAGTGATCCTGCCTGCAAATGATGCGAGGGCTACACTCGTGAGAGCGAATGGAAGCGCAAATAGGGTATGCGAGAATTTTATCATCCTTCCGAAAGTAGCGATTCGATTGATAAGCGTCCTCATAGGTGTTCAAAATTATTCATGGTATTCTCAAAAAACAAAGAGATAAACATAATGGTTCAAGACTAACTTATCTCTTTTCGGATATAAAAAGGAAAACCCCGATAGGTGTCATCTAAAACCTATCGGGGTCTGATTTCCCAGGTTGCTGTGGGATTTTGGGCCTGAGCGCCTCGCCCTGCAAGACACCCTACTTTTTCAAAATCTGGATACCGCCATTTGTGGTGTGGAGATACATTCGCTTCCCGCCGTTATTGATCTTGCCGTCGAGACTTTTTGAATTGAACGACCCGCTGACAGTTACCGGGAACTCGGTATCAATTCCTCCGTTGGTTGTGTGTGCCTCAATATCCGCATCGATATCTTGAGGACAATAAATCTTTATTCCCCCGTTTGTGGTCTTCGCCTCGAGATCTTTGAAGGATCCACTCTTTGAAACTGATATCGAGATACCGCCGTTGGTTGTCGAAGCGTCTATTTCGCCAGTAACTCCGTCCAGGTTGATGCCACCGTTCGTGGAGTGAGCTTTTACATCTCCGGACACATCCTGGACTTCAACTTTACCGTTGGTCGATCCCAGATCCACCGTGACCCCGACTGGCACCTTAAGAGTATATTCGACATCCGCCGATTTCTCTCCGAGATGAAAGAGCCAGTCGAAGAATCCGCGGTTCCATTCGTGAGGATAATGTGTGTGAACCTCAAGGAAATCTTTTCCGCTTTCAATTTCAATCGAGAGATTGGTAAAATATTCGTCCGCTTCATCCTGGTCATCAGCTCTCACAGTCTTCTTGATTTGAAGAGAAACTTGATTCTTATCCCACGATTCAACGTAGATGTCGCCGTTCACGTTCTCGACAGTGACTTTGCCATCCGAAGTGATGTTGTAATTTCTCGTTTCGGTCTTGGAATATCTCCCTGCAAAAGCAGTCCCTGCAATTATTAAGAGCGCAATAAGCGGCAGTGTAGAAATCTTCTTCATGTCCATGACCTCCTCTTTTGATTTACGACCCAGAAACATACCATTAGCTACGAGGAACGGCACCTTAAGTTTCGCCGCTGAAATAACGTCTCCCCCGAAACGTGATAGTAACGGTCTCAATTCAACAGAGATCAATATCCAACGGATGCTTGGTGCTCATGCACGGCACGAAGAAATTTCGATCACGCAAATTAAAGATTCAACTCGCAGTGAGGCCGTGGGTAGCATGTTCTCATGGAAAACAAAAGAGGCAACCCGCTCTGAGCGAATTGCCTCTTTTATCTCAGGTGTATCGAGATTAGCTATACGAACAGCGGTGCGAGAACGAGGGTAATTGTTGCGAGAAGTTTTATCAGCACATGCAGTGAAGGTCCCGCAGTGTCTTTGAACGGATCACCTACGGTGTCGCCGACGACTGCCGCTTTATGAGTCTCACTTCTCTTCCCACCATACATACCGGTCTCAATATATTTCTTCGCGTTGTCCCACGCGCCACCGCCATTGTTCAAAAGTATGGCCACAAGTATCCCGGCGATCGTTCCAACCATGAGGAGAGCCGCGACTGCTTCGGCGCCGACATTGAACAACCTGAAAATCACTCCGACCGCTATCGGAGTTCCGACGGCAAGGAGTCCGGGACCAACCATGCTGCGGAGCGCAGCGCGAGTAACGATATCGACCGTGCGTCCGTAATCCGGCTGGTCGGTGCCTGCGAGTATTCCGGGTTTTTCTTTGAATTGGGCGCGCACATCATTGATGACGAAATATGCCGCCTTGCCGACTGCCTTGATCGCGAGCGAGCTGAACAGGAACACCAACGCCGCACCGAGGAGTCCGCCGATGAACACCTCCGGCCTTGCAATGTTCACGGAAGTCATCGCAGGAAGTCCTTTTTCCTTCAGGAGCACATTAACATCATCTATATATGCAGAGAAGAGTAGGAATGCTGCGAGAGCGGCGGAACCGATCGCGTAACCTTTTGTCAATGCCTTTGTGGTATTCCCTATCGCGTCAAGCCGGTCAGTTTTCTTGCGAACATTTTCAGGCTGACCGCTCATCTCGACGATTCCGCCCGCGTTATCAGTGATCGGGCCGAAGGTATCCATCGCGAGTATATATGCCGCGGTTCCAAGCATTCCCATCGTGGCTACAGCCGTTCCGAAGAGCCCGGCGTTCGGAATGCCTGTCGCCAACCCGAGATAGTAAGAACCGACAATCGCGATCGAGATCGTGATGACAGGCATCCATGTCGACTCGAGTCCGACAGCAAAACCAGTGATGATATTAGTCGCCGGGCCCGTCTGAGATGCTTCGGCAATCGATTTGACAGGTCTGTATTTGTATTCGGTGAAATACTGTGTAATGTAGACGAATGCAATGCTTGTGAGGATTCCGACCATACCCGCGGCGAAAAAATACAACCAGGCATTCGGTGCGCCGGGAGTGTACAGAAGCCACCTTGATCCGATGAAAAATCCGATTGCTGCGAGAGCGGAGGTAATGTAGTAACCGCGGTTTAACGCCTGCATTGGATCTGCATCTTCGCGAGTCCGTACGCACATCACCCCCACAATTGAGGCAATTAGTCCGAAGGCACGCACAACAAGCGGGAACATAATGACACTGATGCTATGGTTAAAAACTGGAAGAGTATACAGTGCGACGCCCAGGATCATAGCGCCGATATTTTCAGCGGCTGTCGACTCGAACAGGTCCGCTCCGCGGCCCGCGCAGTCGCCGACGTTATCGCCGACTAGGTCCGCGATCACGGCGGGATTTCTCGGATCATCTTCGGGTATGCCCGCCTCGACTTTTCCGACGAGGTCGGCGCCGACATCGGCAGCCTTGGTGTAGATTCCGCCTCCGAGTTGGGCGAACAACGCAACGAATGACGCACCGAATCCGAATCCGACGATCATGAAGGGAATCTTCTCAATCGGAGTGCCCATTGCCTTGAGAGTTCCGAAAAGTCCGCCAACGCCGAGCAGACTCATTGCCACCACGAATAGTCCTGATACTGCGCCTCCGCGCATTGAAATCTGAAGAGCACGGTTGAGAGAAGTCAGTGCAGCATTAGCTGTACGTGTATTGGATCGGATCGAAACAAACATACCAATGAATCCCGCGATGCCCGAACACAAAGCTCCGAAAAGAAATGCAAGTGCCGTGTAAGCAGCGAGACGTTCCGGGGCGACCGGATCGTTCGGCATAGGTTTCCTCACCCAAGCGTAGAGGATAAATATGATGGCAGCTACAACGACGCTAAGCATCGCTATAGTCGAATATTGTCTTTTCAAAAACGCTTCCGCCCCCTGACGGATTGCGTCACCGATCTTCTGCATCTCCGGTGTGCCGCGATCCTGTTTCATAATCCGCGCCGCAAGATACACCGCGAACAGAAGAGAAAGCACGCTAATGCACAGAATCAGTGTTAATTCCACTATTAGTTCTCCTTAGTTTGCAATTAAGGTTTCGAATTTATTTAGACAGAGATGAAGGCGTGAGTGAATCTACTCAGCCGATATCACTTCAGTATGTTACTCGCAGTTTAGTGCTTTTTGAAGTTTGATCATCTGATCGTTCTTCGGGTCTTGCTTCAATACTAACTTGATCTCTTTGCATGCATCGTCGATCTTTCCGAGAAAGGCGTAGTCCTGTGCAAGCAGAGCGTGCGTCTTCAGCTCCTTTGGATCGTACTTGAGAGCCGTCATAAGATCCTGCTGGGCATCGGTGAAATATTTCTTCGCCTCATCGGGTTTGTCCTTTGTTAATTTGCTCCCCGCCATCAGCTTCGAAAAACCGATCTGCCTGTAAGCCTCGTTGAGTTCGGAAGAATGATCCGCCGATGTGTCCGCGAGTGCAAGCTTTATCACATTCTGATACACTTCGGTCTCCTCGTCCACCGAATCCACCAGCGAGTATGTAAGCGCGAGCCAGTGCGTCCCGACGAAGTTGTCCGGCTTGATCGAAACAACTCTCCGCAGTGCCGTGATCGCGTCGGGATAATCCTTGACGACGATGTAGCACAACCCCATGTTCAATTCCGCTGCGACATCATCCGGGGTCATCGCAAGGTGTCTCTGGAAATGAACTATTGCCTGGTCGTACCGCTTCGAGGCAAAGAGAGTATTTGCGAGGAGATTCTCAAGAACGGATTGTGTAGTATCGAGCTTTACCGCGTGGCTCCAGGCATCGATGGTAGCATTCGTGTCTTTTACGGCCTGAGCAGCGATCCCAAACCTGGTAAGATCCTTGACACTCATGGAATCAATGGGAATGGACTTGAAAGTGTTATATGCGTCCGGAGCTTTCTGCCAGAAGAAATAAGCCGCAGCCAGGTTCTTCTTGGCTTCAACTGAGTTGGGGTATTTCTTCAGGTATTCCTGATAGTACTTGACTGCCTCGGGATAAAACTTGCCTTCAACAGCGGACTCCCCAAGATGGAGAAGCGCTTTGTCGTCGTTCGGAACGAGTTGGTGATATTTTTCCAGAAAAGTGAATGCTTCACGGTATTTCTTGTTGATATAGAGAATTTCTCCCGCCTGCCTTTGCGCTTCGGCATTGTTCGGCTCAATCTGGGTAGCGTTCACGAACTCCTGATACGCATCCGTCCCATCGTTGTTCTTCATGTAGGTGTTTGCAAGCTTCAACCTCAACGGCACATTGAGTGAATCCAGGGTAAGGGCTTCTTTGTAGTTGTCTATCGCCGCGTCAAGTATCCCCTGTTCCCGGTATACGTCGGCAATTCCTTCGATCGCGCGGGCGTTCTTATCGTTCATGTCCCTTGCCTTGTAAAAGGCCTGCATCGCATTGTCGAGAGAATCTATGGCGAGATAATTGTTGCCAAGCGAGATCACATAGGACGAATTCTTGGGGTCTAATTGAGAAGCAACTTTATAATATTGGATAGCGTCGGTATTCTTTTTTTCCAGTGCAAGGGTTTGCCCCAGAGCTCCGAATGCTTCCACAAGTTCATCGTCATACTTAACTGCATTCTGCAGGAACAATTCCGAGCTGTCGAGTTTCCCGAGACACAGATATGCCTCACCTACGTACATATTTACTTTCGCGGATCTCGGATCGTCGGCAACAGCTCTCAAAAGATATTGAAGTGCACCTGAGCAATCCTTGCTCTTCAACAGGTTTCTTCCCATGGTTAGCTGGTCCTGAGCCGGAGCGCTTTTCACGACGACAAGAATGAATAATAGAATCAGTAGCGGTGCAATCTTCTTCATAATGGTTGGTTGTTTAGTTGTACATAATTGACGGGAACCGTCATCGGGACGAGCCCGTTATCTAGAAATATTTTCTGGCCGCGATTACCCGCCGCGTACGTCAGGAAACCCGCAGCGAGGCCAAGATTGAAATCTCTTGAATAGAAGATGATCGGTCTGGTAAGCGGATAGTACTTTCGGCCGATATTTGCAGGCCACGGGTAGTGGTACGCTCCAAACACGTTAGGATCGATGTATCCCATAGCAGTGGAGTCGACCTCGGCGACATCGAGCGCCTTCGGTGGATCCTTCTTACTCGGGAGAAGGGTCGATCCGTTCGTCAGCCAGTCGGCGCTTATGAAACCGATCGCGTACCTGTTATCTCTGACGAACGAATATACGTTCGACATGCTTGAACACGGATAGGCTTCGGAGAATTTCTCTCCCTTCATAACCCTGCTCTGGAAGAATTCTACCGTTCCGGAGTTCGGGCTCTCGAGCGCCGGGATTATCCTGCCCGAAAGATTTGGGTCCAGATTCCTCCAACGCGTCGCCTTTCCGGTGAAGATATCCCTGAGCTGGGAAGTATTGATCTGCGCGAGCGGGTTCGAGTGATTCACAATTATGGCGACCCCGTCTAGCGCAACCCTCGTGCTGTCCACTTCAATATTAAATTTCTTAATGACATCAAGTTCGCCCTGGTTGAACGGTCTTGAACAAACGGCAAGGGTTGTCTCGTTGTTCAGCAACTTCACGATAGCAGTCCTGGTCGGCACCGCGTGTACCACGATGTGAGCCTTCTGGTACAATCCCATGAAGTCTTCAGCTATTTTCGTGACGGACGGTGCGACTGATTCCGCACAATACACATCAAGGTTCCCTTCCGTCGGAGAATAGTCCGGGTGTTTCTTGAGGTTACAAGAAAAAATGAAGACCGCAAGAAGTAGCGTCAGTAATTCCGGAACTCTAATCTTCTTCACGTCGCCTTGATTTGGTTTGAGTCACAACGAAGCGATAGATTGCCCATAGAATCAGCACAATGCCGAGCATAATCCTGAATTGCTTCGGGACATTAGTCGGAACGAGCGCTCCGAAAATAACGAAAAGCCCGCCCAAAAGAAAGACGGCGGACAGGAAGTACGAAACATACTTCAGGATAGTTTGAAAGGGGCTTTCCCGATCGGCTTCCACCTTGCCCGCTACTGACTCTGCTTGAGTCTGAATGTAAATGGAATGCTAATCCACACAGACACCGGCCCCTTGTTCATGATGGCCGGAGTGAACCGACATTGCATCGCGGCATTTATCGCCGCTTGATTGAAGATTTCTCCGTCGGATTTCAGTACCATGGCTTTCTTTGGAACGCCGCGCTTATCAACCCAAATGTTCACAACCACCCTTCCCTGTAGCCCGACCCTGCGTGCCATCTCGGGGTACTCCGCCTTCGCTTCTGTAATAAACTCCGGATATTTCTCGAACGCCCTGAACGTGTCGGGAGGCGGTACATTTTCACTATCGATGGTGCTGTTCTCGCCGGAAGTATTTGTGGATGTTCCATTACCGCTTCCGGCCCCGGTGCCGGTCAACTGTCGCAATGCATTTTGATCCATGATAGTCTGTTCCGGCGAAACGTCCGCGTCCGGTACTATGACAGGAACACCTCTGTCTGGAGTTATAGTCGTCGCAATTTGAACGCCCTGTGTCGTTCCAAAGGGTCTGACATCCATCCACGTGGGCGGCTCATAGCCCGCCGGTTTTCCGCTACCAGTGACAATCGATCCGCCATCGCTTCCAACAAGCTGCTTCACGAGCCAGTAGCTTCCGATGCCGGTGAAATGAAAGGCAACTGCAATCGTCAATCCGATCGCACCGTACCTCGCCGCCGCGTGACGAAGTTCCGAATGCTCCTGTTGAATGCCGATCGCAGTTGCCATGGCGTTACTGATTCTGTTTGAGTTTGAACGTAAACGGTATCACGACCCACACTGATACCGGTCCTTTGTTCATGATCGCGGGAGTAAACCGGTACTGCATTGCAGCGGATTTGGCCGGCTCGTTGAAAATCTCCGCGTCGCTCTTCAACACAACGGCCTGTTTGGGTTTACCGTCCTTGTCGACCCAGATCTTCACTATCACTCTTCCTTCGATCCCTGCTCTCTGTGCAAGCTCAGGATACTTCGGAAGGATTTGTTTTACGATCTGCGGTTCCTTCTCGACGGGGACGAAATCCGGGGGTGGCTCATCATCGCCGACTTTCAAGTCGCCCAGCGCCACGCCGACAGAGTCACCGTTGCCGCCAGTCTGCGTCACCGGTCCCGCTATCTTGCTCAGCTCCTGCTGAGTGGCGATAGTCTGTTCTGGCGAGACCTGGGCGTCCGGTACCGGTACCGGTATACCCACGTTCGGTTTTGCCATCGGAGCGGAAACGGCCACTTGTGGAAGTGATTGCTGGTTCATGATTGATGGCGGCGGCCCCAGTTCCTGGTATTTCAAGACTCTTACCATGGGGACGTTTTCGTTTTCGCGTCCAAGTTCCACAGCGGTCCAGTACGCGCCGATACCGAGACCGTGTAGTGTTAGCGCTATTGCCAATCCCCAGCCGGTGTACTTATGTGCCAGCTTCTTCAGAAGCGGTGCGCCATAACTAGTCGGTCCTAACGAGGCTTCCGCAGCTTTAATGTCAGCCATTATAGATCAACCTCCTTTTCATTTACGCGCCAACCTTGGCAAGTATCTTCTGGTCATCATCGGTCATTGGTGCCAAGCTGAAACGAGCGACGTTGTCCACGTTCAGCTCATCGATGATATTTATCATGTCCTGATACTTGGCCTTGCGGTCGACCTTGATTAAGGTGATCAGGCGCTGATTTGCTTTGTTGCCGTTCACGATCAGAGTTCGGAAGTCTTTCCATTCGACTCTCTTCGGAAGATCAGTGCCGATATTCCAGAAGATTCCGCCTGTCGGCGTAATTCTAAGCGTCATCAGGTTCGATGCGGGAACTTCGACACTCTTATCTCCCGGAGGAATGTTTATCTCCATCGCTTGCGGCCGGCTGAAACCTGTCGTGACCATATAGAAAGTCAACAGGACAAACATCAGATCCACCATCGGCGTCATATCGATGCGAATTGCAATCCTTCTTTTTTTCTTGTGTTTACCTTTTTTCCTGCCGCGAGGTTCAGCAGTTTGCACATCAGCCATTATGCACCTCCCTTACTCTGGAGCTGAGTCTGCAGATTGAACCTGGTCACCTGAGCTTTCTGGAGATCGTTCATTACATCCATGACCGGGCCGTAGTCTGCATCCTTGTCCGCCTTTATCACGGTTATCAATCTTATGTTCTGAGTTCGGGCATTAACCACCAGCTGAGCTAGATCCTTTTCCTGCACGCGCACTTCAGCGGCAAGCCATACAGGGATCAGCTTACCGTCCTTTCCCTCTACACCGTTAGGGTAAAGAGGTTCAAGAACATTTTTCCGAATCTGCTGTTGGTCGAAGCCCATCCAGATCTGACCATCCTTATCCACGGCAATTGTCATGACTCCGCTCTCGGGTAATTTTGGACCCTTATCCGACGTCGGCAGCGCTATTGTTACTGCTTCCGGCGGCTTGAAGGATGTCGCCGTCATGAAAAACAGCACCAACAATGTCGCAACGTCGACCATCGGCGTCATGTCAATTTTGATCCCGAGCCGTCTCTTTTTTATCCTCGGCATTTGCGTATACTCCTTAGTCGATTACTTGTCGAACTTGCGGGCGTTAAGAATCGCAATGATACTCGCTGTTGCTTCATCGATCATGTATGTGAAGCTATCTACTTTATTGACAAAGAAATTGTATGCGACGATTCCTGTTATGGCTGCAATCAGTCCACCCGCAGTATTAACGAGAGCCTCGGAAATACCGATCGAAAGCTGGATCGCATCGGGCGCACCAGCGTGCGCTAATGCGTTGAACGCCCGGATCATTCCGATAACCGTTCCCAGCAGACCCACCATCGTAGCAATGGAGGAAATTGTGGACAGAACGATGAGGTTCTTTTCAAGAAGCGGAGTTTCGAGCATAGTCGCTTCTTCGATCGCGCGCTGAACTTCCGCCATGTGTTTTTCCGCTTCGACGTGGCTGTCTTTCAGCACTTCCTGATACCTCTCGAGTCCGCTACGGATCACGTTTGCCATCGAGCCGTGCTGCTTGTTGCAGACATCTATTGCGGAGCTTATGTCGCCGTTGTTAAGATGATCTTCGACATCTTTGAGGAATTTTGTCAACGAACCTTTTCCCTGCGCTTTCCTCAGAGAGAAAATCCGCTCAAAGATGTATGTGAAAACCATTATCGTCAGCATGATCAGCAGTACCACGAGTGGACCGCCCCTCTGGATGTAATCGGGGAGCGTGAATGTGTAGATGACCCATGCAACAGCAAAGGCGACAATTATAAGGACTGTCGCGAATAAGCCTTGTTTCATTTGAATCAAGCCTCCTTTTTAAGGATTTCGTTATTTAATGTTTTCAAGAGAAAACTTATTTCTGCGGTTTCGAAAAGCTCGCGACCGCGTCGATTTGAGTGTCACGAACATCAAACACCATCGTGAGTTTAGTGACCACGAAAATGTTCTTTATGTTCTTGTTCAGATTAGCCAACTTTACCTCGCCGCCGTTCTTTGCATAATGTGTGTGTGCCCAGATCAGGGCGCCGATCGCGGTGCTGTTCAGATAATTTGTCTTGCCCAGATCTATCACGAGTTTCTTGTTCCCTTCGGCGGACAATTTTGCTATCTCCGTCCGGACCTCGTCGGTTTCATCTCCACCGATGAGTTCCCCCTTCGGTTCGACGACCGCGATCTCACCGTCGGCCAGCTTTGATACCTTTAATGCCATTTTGTCCTCTTATTAGTTTAAAGTTTCTTTGATGATGCTCGATATGTCAGAAATGCTGAAAGGCTTTTCCACAAACTTCGAAACAAAGGCTGAAAGTGTTTTGCTCTGCATTTCGCGATCCGATAAACCTACCGCGATCATTGGCATTCCAGGTCTGAGTCTGGCAACCGCTTCTACAAAATTTCCAAGCGCCTTTTCGGGCAGCTCCCCATCGACGATCAGGAGGTCGACGCGGGAGCCGACTACCTTTTCAAGTGCAGCGTCAAGATTGTGTTCACATTGAGCTACGAATCCGGTCTTCAACAAATACTGCTGAATTAGGCCCGCCACTCTTAAGTCTTGAGCCGCAATCAATATATTTCTAGGTTCTTGAGGCGCCTGCACATTCTGTTGATCGTCAAATAGAGTGCCATTTCCGACTTTGCCAGCAGTGCGGGAAAACCAGCATTTTGAACAGAATCCTGAACTTGATCAACACTCAGGCAGCAGAACTGGAATCGCTCCACGTGCAAATTGCAATGGAAAAACCAACTTTGCAAGCCCATTGAGTTATCAACGTGGAGACAATAGAGTTTCAAATCGGGTCGTATTCCGAACTCAAGCTAGGCACAACCCAACTGAATTTTCGTGAATGCTTTTGGCGCATGTATGAATGCGGTGCTGAATCAGAGAAAACGACGTCAGCTTCTCCAGCCATCCGATATATGATCCGGCGGCGTATGCGCAGATGTTTGACTTTCTGTTCCAGCGCAATTAGATTTCATTTAGGGATGAAGGGAGAAAGGCATGATCAGGCATCAGGAGGTTGACCTGCTGTTGAACTACGCTGTAAGGGACGGCGTAGCCATCTCTTTTTTCCTGAATACCGACTGGAGCGAACGGAGCAGAGGTCAATGGGAGATCGAAGCAAAGGACTTGATCAAGACAGCGAGGAAGGAGATCAGTGACCTTCAGCTGAACCGAAGGTTCGTTGAGGCTGCTGAAGATGATCTCCGAAGGATCCAGAGTCTCCTTCTGGTTGAAAATCTCGCCAAGAAACACAAGTCGCTCGCGGTGTTCGCCAATTCGGCCGACCATTTTTACCAGATATACCGCTTACCCGTGCCGATAAAATCCAGGCTGATAGTCGATTCCACTTTTTACGTCCGCCCGCTTCAGGCGCTTCTCGAGGAGAGATGCAGACTTGGAGTTGTTCTAATTGATTCGAGGAACGCGCGTCTCTTCGAAATTTATATGGACGAGGTGCTTGAGCACACTGATTTCACGACGAGGAAAAGAATCCAGAGGAAGCCTCTGCTCGAGACATTCATGAAACGAGAGAAGAGGCTAATGCAGAGAAAGGAAGAAGACACGCGGTTTCATGTCGCCAGTGTTGCCGACCTAGTCCGATCACATTTTTCCAGGAATCACTTCGACAAGCTAATTATAGGAGCTAAGAAACCACTCGGGGATCATCTCGCCCGCCTTCTGACGCGAAAGCTACAGGAGAACCTGATCGGCATATCAGAAATTGATATTCATGAAAGTGAAAACGAAGTTCTCTCGAAAACAAAATCAATCGAGGCTTCATTCGAGCTGGAAAGGGAAAAGAGGCTCGTTAGTAAGATTGAAGAGGAAATAGAGAAGGACGGTAGAGCGGTTAAGGGTTTACGCAATACCGTTGAGATGCTCCACGATTACAACCTGCAGACTCTCATAGTAGGCGATGATTTCTCGGAGCCCGGACTTGTTTGTCCGAAATGTGGGATGCCACACACGGACGGCAAAACGTGCGTATGTTGCGGAGAAGAGCTGACATTCGATAACGACATTGTGTACGATATCACGGAAGAAGCAGCGCATCAAGGGGCTGCGGTCAGGCACATTCACTCGCCTGAATTGATAAGCCCTCTTGGAAATATTGCAGCCATTATTAAATTTAGAAGAGGCGAGCTCATTTTTCCGCAGGAGGCTGTTGAGACGGAGGCCTAGTTGTCATCAGCCTTCAGAATTTGAACTAGTTTCAATCAGCATTTAGCGAAGCACCTCGATCATTTTTTCCTCAGCTTGATTTATAAGAGGAAAGATTATGAGGTTCTTTTGACTGAGTTTCCACTTATATTGTACGCAGAGGATCGGACTGTTCGGGCTCCAACAAGGAAACAATTAAACCATCATTCTCTAATAACTGAGATAGCAGAGTCAAGTTGATTCGAAGGGTTAGAACTAGAGACAGGTCGTTTCGGTATCTGGAACAAAATGTTCAGGCACCGGTGGAAGAGAACATTAAAAGAGATATCGTCAAGACCTACAAACTCGAGTTCGGCAAATCGCCAGACATAGTAGCGAGCGCTCCAGGTCGAATAAACCTCATCGGGGAACATACCGATTACAGCGGCGGGTATGTCCTGCCGGTTGCCATAGATCGGCGCACGTTTACCGCCGCCGGGAAGAGGACCGGTGAACTTTCAATTGCGTTTTCAAAGGAACTTGGAAAGAAGACCTCATTCGACATCGTAACAGGGAAATTTGAACGCGCTAATTTCTGGGTGAACTACATCAAGGGTGCCTGCTCTCTCCTGTCCGAAATGAAACAAATCGGTGGAACAAACTTCGCGATTTCGAGCAATGTCCCGCGCGGAAGCGGCCTCAGCTCCTCGGCCGCGTTTGTAGTCTCGATCATTGAAGCGGTCGCCGGATTATACAGTATACAGCTTAAGGACGTGGAGGTTCCGATACTCGCGCAAAAGATCGAGAACGACTTCATAGGCGTTCAGTCCGGCATAATGGACCCCTTTGTAGCCAAATTCGCGCGTGAGAGGAACGCCATCTTTATTGACACGAGGTCCCTCGAATACAAATATGTGCCGATTCCACAGGATTGCTCGATACTCGTTTGCACAACGGGAGTGAAGAGAGCGCTTGCCACGACTGAGTACAACAAACGCAAGCAACAGTCCCAAGATGCGGCTTCCATGCTTTCGAAGATATGCGGTAGAGAATTCCAGACTCTCCGGGACGTGACGTGCGACGACCTGAGGGGTGCGCAGTCCGAAATGGATCCACTCCTTTACGAGCGCGCCCTCCATGTCGTGACAGAAAACGAGCGGGTGCTTAAAGCAGTATCGGCATTGGAGCACGACGACCGCGAATTAGTCGGCAAGTTGATGCTCGAATCTCATATGAGTTTGAGGACAAATTATGAAGTCAGCTCACCTGAGCTCGACGCGTTTGTGGAAATCTCCGAGCAGCTCGACGGCGTGTATGGGGCCAGGATGACTGGGGCGGGCTTCGGTGGAAGCGCCATATGTTTGGTGAATGCCGAAAACGAAAAAGAGCTGGCGGATGAAATCGCACGAAAGTACAGGGAAAACGGCTACGAGAACGGCGGCGTCTTCATAGCGGGATCAGGCGGCGGCTCTCGTATTGAACGCTCCTGAAGAACTGACCTCAGGTCGAGAGATTACTTTTTCCCCGAGAATTTTAACGAAGCTGAATTAACGCAATACCGGAGTCCCGTCGGCTTCGGTCCATCTTCAAACAAATGTCCGAGATGTGCTCCACACTTTCTGCATTTAACTTCCGTTCTCTTCATTCCGAAACTCAAGTCACTGTCTTCCTCTACTACCTCCTCGGAGGCCGGCTGGAAGAAGCTCGGCCAGCCTGAACCTGAATTGAACTTAGTATCGGAATCAAACAACTCGGTGCCGCAGCATACGCACTTATACATCCCGCGCTCGTGAAAGTCCCAGTACTTCCCGGTGAAAGCACGCTCCGTCCCCTTCTCGCGAGTAACATGGTACTCCTCCGGCGTGAGTTCTTTCTTCCACCTTCCATCATCCTTCAGATTATCATTTTCCATAATTGATCTCCGGAATCTGTTAGCAATTACGTTCTGACATTATGAAAACAACGGCGAGCCGGAAATAATTCTCCCGCGAAATTGGTAATCCTCAGGATTTTATCCTATCAAGGACGGCTGTAAAATCGGCAGGTAGTTCCGAATCAAAATGCATCCTCGATTTGTTGGACGGATGGTAAAAGCCAAGGGTCTTTGCGTGGAGTGCCTGCCTGGTCATGATCTTCAAAAGGTGCGAGATCTCCTGTCTGTACCGAGGTGTTGGCTCGATGAAGTGAATGCGGCGACCAGAATATGTCGGATCGCCAAAAACCGGATGGCCTATGTGAGACAGGTGAACCCGGATTTGATGTGTTCTTCCGGTCCGTAATTTCAACCGGACGAGTGTCAGGAACTCGAATTCATGCAGAATCTCGTATTCGGTCGCGGCGAATTTTCCCTGGTCGACTATGGCGAATTTCTTCCGGTCACTCTTGCTCCTGCCGATGTCCGCCTCGATGACGCCATGCCTGGAGGAAAGCTTACCCCACACCAGCGCCCAGTACTCTCTATCGATAGTCCTGTCGAAAAACTGTCTCGCGAGTGAAGAATGAGTCGCGTCGTCTTTCGCCGCCACTATGAGACCGCTTGTGTCTTTGTCGAGACGGTGGACGATGCCCGGCCTGACGTAAGCGTCGTTCAAAGACGAAAGCGAGTTGCAGTGGTAAAGGAGTCCATTGGCGAGAGTACCGGTCCAGTTGCCGTGTCCCGGATGCGTGACCATTCCTGCGGGCTTGTTCACGACGATCAGATGGTCATCTTCATAAACGATATTCAGCGGAATGTTTTCCGGGACGACTTTGACGGGAGGTGCAGACGTTGGAATGTCGAGAATTATCCGGTCGCCCGGCGCGATCCTATAACTCGCCCGGACAGGTTCGCCGTTTACGAGGACCCTGTGCTCATCGATATACTTCTGAATCTTCGCCCTGCTCGATCCCTCGACCTGAGACGCGAGGAACTTATCTATCCGCTCTTTCTTTTTTTGTCCGGGTGCAACGAGAACCTCAACCCTTCGAAGCGCTTGTGGGTTCACTTCCCTGACCTACCGATCCCGAAGTTGCCGCAGAATTTGCTTGTCCAGCATCTTCAGCGGGAGCCACCTGGATTTCAGATTCGACGGCGGCCCGCCTGTGAAATATTAGGAGCATTACGACGCCGATTGTTACCGCGGCGTCGGCCAGATTAAAAACCGGGAACCGAGAAAAATTATAACCGAACAGACTCACATTAAAAAAATCGAAGTCAATGAAATCCACTACACGACCGTGGAATAGCGATGTGCCTTCGAAAAGCGGTCCATAAAATACCCGGTCGATCAGATTTCCTATCGCACCACCGAGTATCAGAGCAAGTGAGAACCTTACCACGCGGTTTTCCTGTCTCACTTTATATAGATAAAGGAGGATCGCAATGCTTGCCACGATTGAAAACACCGCGAAGAAAGATTTCCATCCGAAATCTATGCCGAATGCCATCCCTGGATTCTCGATGTAAGTCAATCTGAGGAAGTCTCCTATGACCTCTTTGCTTGCATAAAGCGGCATCCCGGGAAGATTGATTCCAAGAAATGGGATTTGCAGCCCTCTCACGATTAGTTTTGTTACCTGGTCTGCTGCTACCACGGAGAGTGTTACATATAGAACTTTCAATTCATTGTCCTCTCTTTAACTTGCACGAGATACAGAGCTGAGCGTGAGGAACCGCCTCGAGTCGTGCCTTGTCTATCAGCTTCCCGCAGTCCTGGCAGAATCCGTATACTCGCCTGTCGATCCGTTTGATTGCGTCATCGAGATACTCGAGGAATTTTCTCTGCCTTGCGGCAAGAAGATAATTCTTCTCCTTTTCCATTGTGTCCGTGCCCTGCTCCATATGGAGAGAATACGGTGAGTTTTCCTCGAAGTAATCCCCTCCGGAGTTGTCATTGAGAGTCTCGTTCATGAGCTCAATCTCCTCCAGGATTTGCTTCCGCTTCTCCAAAATAATTCCCCGGAAATGTTCGAGCTCGCTCTTATTGAATCCCTTCTTCGGAGGCAATTTCTTCTGGGCAACTTTTGCGACGGCCTTTGGAGGATGTGTTCCCCTTTTTTTCTCAGACGCAACCGCCTTCTTTATTCCCTTCGCTTTCGCAGCCTTAGTTGCCTTCACAACCTTTTTCTTAGCCATGTTCAGACTCCTTTCCCGGAGTCAATTCTCCGGTTGCTTGCCCTACTAACTGAAATTTTAAACTTATGATCTTCTATTTCAACATCCTGAGAGTACTCGCCTGCCCTGTAGCCGGTCGACAGTTCCAACGCGAGTGTTTCCGATCTTATATAATCGGACATTCCCGTCACAGCATTAAATAGTTCCGGAGGACAGTCGATACTGACAGAAATCCTGTCTGTCACCTCAAACCCGGCCTCTTTCCTCATATTTTGAATACGATTCACAAATTCCCTGGCGATTCCTTCCATGATCAGATCGCCGCTGAGTTCTGTATCGAGTGCGACAGTCAGATTGCCGTCCGATTCGACGAGCCAGCCTTTGAGCTCCTGGCTAAATATTTCAACATCGTCGCGGACGACGCGAAAAGCTTTATCCCGAAGGGATCCATTCGGACTCTCGGTCTTCAGATCAGCGAACCCTTCTTTCTCCAACGCCCTGATTTCATTTGTGGACATTGACTTAATCAATTCAGCAACACTCTTCACGTCTTTGCCGAATTTGGGGCCGATGGATTTAAAATTCGGTTTCGCCCCCTTGCTAACGAATTCCGAATCGTCATCGACATACAAAATGGATTTGACGTTGAGTTCGTCGAGTATAACGTTTTCAACCTGAGAAATAGTTTCACGCATATGAGGCGAGGACACCGGGATAATTATGCGTCGCAGCGGCTGGCGTACCCTGAGGCCTGACTTCGCGCGCATCGCGCGGGCGAGATAAACTATTTCTTCGGCGAGAGCCATTTTCTCTTCCAGTTTCGGATCGATCTCGTTCTTCTTCAAGTCAGGATAAGGAGAGAGATGAACCGACGGATGGGATTCGAGTTTGGTCACACCATTCAGGTTCCGGTAGAGTTCTTCGGAAAGGAAAGGGGCGAATGGCGACATAAGCTTTACAACAGTAATGAGGCATTCGTATAGGGTCTGGTAAGCGGACAGCTTATCCTTCGCCATTTCGCCCTTCCAAAATCTCCGCCTGCTTCTGCGGACGTACCAGTTCGAGAGTTGATCGATCGTGAAATCGCTGACTGCTCTCGCGGCGCGCGTCACGTCGTATGCATCCATCCATTTCGCGTAATCGGCGGACAATGAATTCAACACCGAGATGATCCACCGATCGATCTCGAGCCGTTCGTTCACCGGGATGCGCGGCTCGGAATAATCAAACCCATCGATGTTGGCATATAGAGTGAAGAACGCGTATGTGTTGAGGAGCGTGCTGAAGAACTTCCTCTGTACTTCAAGCAGTCCGCTCTCATCAAATAGTTTCGGTTTATAAGGCGGGCTCGAAGCTACAAGGTACCATCGGACGGCATCAGCGCCGAAGTCGGATACGACCTTGAAAGGATCAACCGCGTTCCCTTTTGACTTCGACATTTTCTGTCCGTCCTTGTCGAGCACGAGCTCATGACTGATGACATTTTTATACGCCGGGCTGTCGAAGAGAAAAGTGCCGATGGCATGCATCGAATAGAACCAGCCGCGCGTCTGATCGATCCCTTCGGAAATGAAATCCGCGGGGAATCGGCTCTCGAACCAGTCTCTCTTCTCAAACGGATAATGATACTGTGCGAAGGGCATCGAACCGGAATCGAACCAAACGTCGATGAGCTCAGGCGTTCTCTTCATTTCGCCGCCGCATTTTTCACATTTCAGGATGACAGCATCGACAAACGGTTTATGCAGATCGAGGTCTGCAGGAACATTCTTGCCTTTCTTCCTCAGCTCCTCGAAACTTCCGACGGACACCGTGTGGCCGCACTTTTGATCCTGGCAAACCCAAATATTCAGCGGGGTTCCCCAGAATCTGTCGCGAGAAAGTGCCCAGTCCTTGTTCTCTTCCAGCCAGTTCCCAAATCTCCCGGTTCCCACCTCCGGCGGAACCCAGTTGATCTGTTTGTTAAGTTCGACCATCCTCGGCGCGTATCTGGTGGTGGCGATGTACCATGATGCACGCGCGTAATACAGGAGGGGGGTCTTGCAGCGCCAGCAGTGCGGATAGCTGTGGACGATCGTTTCCTTTTTGTACAGCAGGCCCCGGTGTTTAAGATTTTCAATGATTTCCGGATCCGCCTCTTTCACGAACTTCCCCGCAAAATCCTTCACTTCCGGAGTCATGTTCCCGCTCTTGTCGACGAGCTGAAGAAAGGGTAAATCGTAGGCCCGGCCGGTTTGATAGTCGTCTTCGCCGAATGCCGGCGCGATGTGAACGATGCCTGTACCGTCTTCCATCGTCACGAAATCGCCGTGGGTCGCATAGAAGCCACGTTTTGTAACGGGGGCGTAATCGAAAAGTCGCTCGTAATCCCGGTTGAGGAGTTCGCTTCCTTTGAATTCCGAAACGATTGCGTATTCACCATCCAGGATGCCGAGTCTCGCTTTGGCGAGAATAAGATATTGTCCCTTGTTCTCGACCTTGACGTAGTCCTCGCTCTTGTTCACAGCGATCGCAACGTTCGACGGAAGCGTCCATGGAGTCGTCGTCCACACGAGAAAGAAAGTATTCTCCTCGCCTTTGACTTTCAATTTAATGAAGATGGTTGTGTCCCTGGTGTCTTCATATCCGAGCGCGACCTCGTGAGATGAAAGAGAAGTCTCGCATCTCGGGCAATACGGTTGGCTTTTATAACCTTTATAGATGAAACCCGCGTCGAAGAATCTCTTCAGCGCCCACCACACCGACTCAATGTAGTAATTCTCGCACGTGATATAGGCATCCTGAAGATCGACCCAGTATCCGATGCGCTCGGTCATCTCTTCCCACTCGTCCTTGTACTCGAAGACAGATTTCTTACAGAGGGCGTTGAACTTCTCGATCCCAAATTCGACGATCTCGTCTTTGTGTTTTATCCCCAGTTTTTTCTCGACTTCAATTTCAACAGGAAGGCCGTGTGTATCCCAGCCCGCTTTCCGGTGGACCTGGTAGCCCCGCATCGTCTTATACCTGCAAACCAGATCTTTCAGTGTCCTGGCGAGTACGTGGTGAATGCCAGGTTTCCCGTTTGCCGTGGGAGGACCTTCATAAAATGTAAAATTCGGTCTGCCCGATCTCTCGCTTACACTTTTTTCAAAAATTCTGTTCTCTTTCCAGAATTCAAGCACCTCATGGTCCAGGTCCGAATACTTAATCTTGTCGGTAATCTCCTTGAATTTGACGACACGATCTTTCTTGCTCAATTCAGTTTACCTTTTTGAAAAGTACGAAATAATGTACATGATAATAGATAAAATCAAACTTAAAACGATGCTCGTCACGATGGGAAAGTATAGCTGGAAGTTTTTCCGTTTTATAAGAATGTCACCCGGAAGCTTTCCTAAAAACGGAAAATTAATTCTCTCTGCGACGATAAGGAGGAGGCCGATAAGCAATATCGCCCCTCCGACGACGATGAGAGTCCTGCCGAAGCCCTGCAGACCGTTTCCGATTGGTTCCATTCAAAACTTTCCACTTAAAGTCTCTCGACGACTGTTTTCATGAGTTTCGTCAGCCGGGGTTCCGTTTCTTTAGCTACCCGGATGATCTCATTCACATCGGCCGGCGCGAGCGAATCAGGGAAACATTCGTCGGTGATTACTGAGAAGCCGCAGACCTTCATCCCCATGTGAACTGCGACGATCACTTCCGGTACTGTCGACATCCCGACCGCGTCAGCGCCGATCATCCGAAGGAACCGGTACTCGGCACGCGTCTCCAGACTCGGACCCGTCATTGAAGCAAAGACACCCCGTTCGACCCTGATCTTCAGATCGAGGGCAGCAACAATAGCAGTCTTGATCAGGCTTTTTGAATAAGGCTCGCTCATGTCAGGAAAGCGCGGGCCCATCTTATCGTCATTCGGACCAATCAGGGGATTCTGGCCGAGAAGGTTTATGTGGTCGACGATGATCATCAGATCGCCGCGGCGAAAATTCGGATTCAATCCTCCGGCGGCATTCGAGACGAGAAGCGTCCTCGCACCGAGAAATCTCATCACTCTTACCGGTAGCGTAATCTGTTCCATCGTGTAACCTTCGTAAAAATGGAACCGGCCCTGCATCGCGACAATATTTTTTCCTCCCAGCTTACCTAGAATCAACTTGCCGTGATGCGATTCCACTGTCGACAGCGGGAAGTGAGGTATGTCTCCGTAATCAATAATTGTCTGCTTCCGGATCTCAGCCGCTAAGCCGCCGAGCCCAGTGCCCAGAATGATTGCTACAGTCGGTTCGTGTTTTGATTTCGTTTTGATGAAATCGACCGACTCCTGAATTTTGGTACGCAGCTCACTCATGCTGGTCTGGTTCCTGCGGAGAAGCTTTGGGGGATTGTTCAATAGATTCGATAATCGATTTTATGTCGAGCACATCCGATGGAGGTTCTTGTTTGAGGAGCTCACTCTCGAGCGAGCTAAGCATGTCGAGCTGGGCGGTGAGGATTGTTCTGATGGTCTTGACAATCGTCTCGCGAAGGTTCTTCACATCCGCCAGCCGGGATTTTGCACGCGTCAATTCTGCGGACGCTTCGTTCAGGAGTTGCTGGGCTCTCACTTCCGCTTCGTGCTGGACAATCTTTCCTGTTTTGCGCAGAGCTTCGGTCGACTCGTTCGCCGCCTTCTCAGCCTGGGTTACGAGAGAGCGGAAGGAATCTTCGAGTTTCTTGTAATTCTGAAGTTCCTCTATAAGCGCCGACTTTTGTGCGCGAAGCTCCATGTTTTCTTTCAGAAGCTCCTCGAAATCTGTCGCGGCAGTCGTCAGGAATGCCTCAACTTCTTCAGGATCCAGTCCACGGACCTTTTTTGAGAATTCCTGTTTTCGAATTTGAAGAGGAGTAAGTCTCATTTCTGCGGCTAATTCGTTGTCTAAGGGACAAATATAAATGTTGTTGGAAGGAAAATCAAAGGATAGGAAAAGGTAACGGAAGGTGATCGTCACATTAAAAGTGACGGTCACATATGGTTTGAGAAAACGCCTCCGCGCATTTACACTTCCTGCAAGTATTTACGTACGAACCGGATAGCCATAGACCCTTCTCCGACAGCAGCAGAAATGCCTGGAGTTGCTCCAACTCGTACATCACCCGACGCGAAAATTCCCGGTACGCTTGTTTCCGGCATGAACGGATCTCTTTTTAGTTTCCAGAACTTATCAAACGACTTGTCCTTCAACAAATCGCCTCCGCAGATTATGAAACCTTTAGCGTCTTTCAGCACAAGACTGCCCAGCCATTCTGTGCTGGGCTTTGCGCCGATGTAAACAAACAGCGCTTTTGCCGGCACGGTCATCTCTTCACCAGTCGTAGCATTTTTGAGCGTGATGTTTTCCAGGAAGGTTGAGCCGGAACAACCGATTACATCTGTATCGGCAACTATTCTTATGTTGGATGTCAGTCTGATATTTTCCACAAGATAGTTCGCGGCCGTCTCTGAGAGTGCGGCACGCCTGATCACGATGTTCACTTCCTTTGCAAACCTGCTCAGGTACATAGCTGCCTGGCAAGCCGAATTCCCACCGCCCACGATGTATACCGTTTCACCGCGGCATGCGTGAGCTTCAACCGAGGCTGCACCATAATAGACACCTGCACCGGCGAAATTTTCCAGTCCCGGGATTTCGAGCTTTCTATAAGCCACACCGGTAGCGATCACGATCGTTTTACTATGGACTTCTGAGCCGTCAACCAGCTTTGTGATCTTGTATCCATCCTGCAAGGTAATATTCTTCACCTCTGTGGGAGTAAGAATCTCTGTTCCAAAACGAAGAGTTTGTGTGATTGCTCTCCTCGTGAGTTCGGCTCCCGAAAGACCGGTTGGGAAACCGAGGTAATTCTCAATGCGAGTACTGCTGCTCGCCTGTCCACCCGGGTTACTCTTTTCAATGAGAAGCGTTTTGAGTCCTTCGCAAGAACCATATACGGATGCGGCAAGCCCGGCTGGCCCTGCACCAATGATGAGTACGTCATACATATCTTTGGTTGCCTTTTGCTGGAGCCCCACTTTAGCAGCAAGATCAGGCAGTGAAGGATCAATCATGAAAGAACTATCTTTAAGTACCACCAACGGAAGGTTTGATCTGGTGACATTCGCACTTGCCAGGTACCTTTCAGCTTCCGGATCGTTTTCAATGTCCATCCAGATGTAGGGAACCAGATTTCCGGAAAGAAATTCCTTCAGACGATGAGTCTTAGGAGACCACTGGAAACCAACGATTCGTGTTGCGTCCGGGTCTGGTTTATAGAGCGCTTGCCATTCGTCAAGCAGGTCATTTGTAACCGGGAAGAGTTTTTCTTCCGGAGGATGCCAGGGCTTCAGTAAGTAATAATCCAGTTTCACATTGTTGATTGCCTTTATCGCTGCTTCAATGTCCGAATACGCGGTGAGGAGGATTTTTTTTGCGGCGGGGAAAATCTCGTTCGCCTTCTCTAGAAAAGTCACCCCGTCCATTTCAGGCATCCGTTGGTCACAAATAAATAACGCCACCGTATCATTTTTCAGCCTCAAATCTTTGATCAGTTCCAGAGCTTCGATTGCCGATTCCGTCGCCGCAATTCGGTATTCATCCCGGTATTCATTCCGGATGTCCCGCTGTATTGCATGCAGCACTTGTACATCGTCGTCAATAATAATGATATAAGGAAGTTTCATCCTTCCTCCTGATTTGGTTCCACTTTGTGTTCGATCGGGATGTGAACTGCAAACTCTGTTTTGCCCGGCTCAGACTTGACCTCTATTCTGCCGTTATGACGCTTCACGACCCTGCTTACTATATCCAGGCCGATTCCTGTTCCCTCACCGACTTTCTTTGTCGTGAAGAACGGATCAAAAATCCGGGAGATGATCTCCTTGGGGATTCCAGAACCGTTATCAGTAATTCTGACGGTGACTTCTTTGTTATCGTGTGTCGTCTCAATTGAGAGCTCGCCGTCATTCCCCATCGCGAAGATGGCATTGTCGATGAGGTTAGTCCAGACCTGGTTCAACTCACCGACGTAGGCGGGGACGGCTGGCATTCCTTCAGAGAACTTCTTCTTGACATAAATATTCTTCTTACGGAGTTTGAACCCCAGGAGTGTGAGCGTGTCATCGATGTCCTTGTGAATATTGGTCGGTTGCAGGTCACTCGTTCTGTCCATATTCACGTGGCTCTTTATTGATCCGACCAACTTAGAAATGCGATTGGAAGCTGCTTTGAGATCCTTGACAATTCTATACGAGCTCAGGAGATTCTCGAGCCACGGGATAACAAGGACGAACGCATCCCGGCCCAAGTCGTTTAGAATGTTCTGTAACTCAGATGCAGAAAATCCAGATTCCGAAAAAGTCTCCGCGGCTTCTCTATCTCTGAAACCGCTCTGCTCCAGCCAGTCGGCAAGCTCGTCTTCGTTTTCCATCAACTCGAGAGTAGTAAGTTTGTTCTTGTTGTCGAGCGAAGCTTCTCTTTTTTCGACAAGTGAGTGGATGGATTTAATTTGTCCCGGTTCGACTCCGCTGCCGAGCAATTCCCTCGTAAGCTCGTAATTGCGGTCCAATCTCTTTTCAAGCTCATCTGAAATCTGGCTGATAGCGGCGGCCGGGTTGTTGAGTTCATGTGCTATACCCGCGGCGAGGTTACCGAGGGCATTTACTTTTTCGTACTGAAGCTGAGTGGTGGCAAATACTCTGGCTCTCTCCGTCATGTAACCGATGAGACGCTGAATGAAATCAGGGTTAAGAGTCTCCAGGTCGTGAAAATATTTTTTATTCAGTTTGAGAACTTTTACGTCTCCTGACGCGTAGGAGTATCCAGGAGAAGTCTTCATTCTTGAGTACGGGAGTAAACCGCCCACGCCACCCGAGAGATTATTGTTTTCGAATGTGAAATAATAGACCTGACGCCCGTTTACATACATGTAAAAAACAACTTTGCCTTCCAGCGTTATCCACATGACATCGGCTTCGTCACCGTATTTTGCAATCAGGTCTCCATCCGCATATTCGCAATATTCCGTATGATCAAGGATCCAGCGCAGATGTTCGTCCGGCAGGTCTCTTAGCGCTATTACTTTTTTCAGATCGCCTACAGTTACGGATTCCATCTGTCAGACAGTGCTAGTGCGGAGGTTCAAGTTGGACCTTCAGGGACACGATTTGCCACAATCATAGCAGGACCCAGTTCACTTCAATAGCAGCATTTTCGATACTCTTACCTGTCCTTCGGCGGAGAGGCGGTAGAAATACACGCCACTCGCAAAACGCGATCCTTCAAATGTGACTTCATGTTTACCCTGATTTTGAAGACCATCGACAAGAGTAGCGACTTCTCTCCCTAACACATCGTACACCTTCAACGTCACGTGACTACCGACTGGAAGTCGGTAGCTTATCACCGTCGTGGGATTGAACGGGTTGGGATAATTCTGGTAAAGCGCAAACGAACTCGGCGCTGTCGATTTGCCTGTCACTTTCGTGGCGGGACTCTTTCCGAGGTAGAACGCGCCTTCGCCGTCCGTGAGGGCGTATGTCGAATCGCCGAACGATAGAAGTGAAGTAGCTATGACACTGTCCAGTCCGTCGTATGACCACGAAGTTCCGTTGTCAGTTGAGAAATAGACTCCGAGTCCCATATAGTTGGCATCTGCAAATCCTGCAAAGAGCACACCGGAGTTGTCAACTGAGAGTGCGGTGACGTATGCAGGCGTGGGTGAAGAAGGGAGAGACAGTGTTGACCAGGTTCCGCCCGATCGACGCATTATTCCCGAACCGGAGGGACCGCCGACAGCAAATACATCTCCATTTGTTCCGGGTACCATCTGTACGAACGAAGGCACGGACGAAGGAACACCGGACGTATCTGCCGCCCAAGTGCCCCCGCCAACGGGTCTTCTCATGACCTTCTTGCCGGAGAGGTTTCCACTGATATAAAGAAAGCCGTTACGGTCAGAAGTCATACACGCGACATAGTTGGTGCTCTGCGTGGGAAAACCTGTCGTGTCGATAGTCCACGAGCCGCTAACTGGTTTGGTCCACAAATCCGGGTTGGTGCCGAAGAATTGGTGACCTCCGCCGTAATGTTGCGCGCCGGTTTCATCAACATAAAACAAACCACCATTTACAGCTGAAAGACCGAGTGTGTCAGGGGACCAAGTGGATCCTGCATCCGTGCTCTTCACGATCGCGATGGCACCGTTGCCGGAATGAAGAAAGATTTCCGGATCGAGCGTGTATATGTTTCCGAGGCCGTCTTTGACAAGAGGAAGTTGACCTTCAAAGCCGTTCTGTGGATAAGTTTTGTCCCACACCGTGTCGGGAGGAGTATTTGAGAATATTCCAAGTGCGGAACTCATGAGGATTTTTCCGGAACCCGTTTTCACCATGCCGGAGAAGTTTTCAGCTTTGATTCCGTTGTTGTTCATCGCCCAGGTTGTTCCTTGATCGGTGCTCACGAACACTCCGAACGAAGTTCCTGCGACAAGGATGCTATCGCCGGACAGCGAATTGATTTGCATGTTTTGGAAACTGGCACTACTTACAATTCGAGTAATAGACGAATCGATTTCCACCCAGGAAGAAGTGCCCCCCATTGATTTGTAGATGTGTGCTCCAAAACTGAAAATCGATGTGCCCGCAGATATGTAGAGATTGTTGTAAGCGTCGTCTGCTATCAAAAGGACTTGATTTGAACCGACCCCGGAAGCGTCGCTGTTCCATGATGCTCCATTATCGGTGCTGATGTACAAGCCGCCGCCGTTTCCGCTGACGAGAATGCGATCTTTCCTGTCGATAAAGACGGAATAGAGATTTGTCGCTTGAGTGAAAAACGTAGCTCTATGCCAGACATTGGAATCCGGATTCTGAATGAAGAGACCGTTGTCAGTTGCGGCATAAACATATTGCAGAGTGTCGAGATTGATGTCTTGTATCTTAGCACCGTTGATGCCGCTCGTGTCAACCTGCCAGGTTTCTACACTGTCTCTTGAAACATATAGTATCGGAGAAGATGAAGACCATGGCGTACCGAGTGCATAAAGGGCGTCGCCCTTGAGTTTTTTCCATCCCGTAGAGTCTTCGGGCGTGGGGACTCTTCTCGAGGAATCGACTTTCATGAGGGGTTCGCCATTCTTATGATCCTTTGTCTGCGAAAGGAAAAGTTCTGCATCCGTCCCGTTGTCCAATAGAACATGTACTATGTCACTAAGTCCCCGGTACGAGAGCAAAATGTTAACGATGTGTGTTCCATATGGTGGTCTATATAACGGAGAGTAATATACACCGGCAGGGGGAGTGTAGACGCCCTGAAAGACCCCATTAGATGTTGAGAGATAGTTCCCATCCGAACCAGTAATTGGGTCGCTGTAGAGGTTTCCCCCAACAGGAGAAGATTGCCCGAATACGGTATTTAGGGAAAACAAAAAAATAACAGATGATCCCAGTAAACTGGTACAGGTGCTTCTTAAGTTGAACATCATAGATTCCCCTTCCGTTATTTGACCAACATTAGCTTCTTCGTCGAAATGAATTTCTTCCCATCATTACCTGTCGCTTCGAGTTTGTAGAAATAAACTCCGCTCGCATATCGCGACGCATTGAAAGTAATCGAATGCTCACCGGAAATTTGAAGTCCGTCCACTAGGGTGGCTACTTCTCTTCCAAGGACATCATATATCTTCAAAGTCACGCGACTGACGACTTGAAGTCGGTAGCTTATCGAGGTCGTCGGATTGAACGGGTTCGGATAGTTCTGGAATAACGCGAAAGAACTCGGCGCGTTTGACATTTGTTTCACGCCGAGTGCGCCGGTTCTTGCCAAGGTATACAAACCGTCATAGTACGTTACCGCGTAGATCGAATCTCCCGAAGGCACGAGTGCTATTACCGCAATGCTGTCAAGTCCGACACTGGTCCAGGATGAGCCACCGTCTGTCGTGAAATAGACTCCGTGCCACACGTAATTAAAATTAGCTCCCTGTGTGGCAAAGCCGGCAAATAGAGCGCCGGACTTGTCCTCCGCGGTTACGAACGCCGAGTTGCCGCCGAGACCGTTAGGCAAAGAAATGGAGGACCATGTAGTTCCAGTCTTCTTATAGATCCCGCTCCCCCAAGTGCCGGCGTATAGATTTCCGGCCTTGTCAGGAGTTATGCTGTAGATTATCGCACCGTTCAATCCTGCGGTGTCGAGAACCCATGTCCCTCCGGAAAGCGGACGACGGAGAAGTAAGCCTGTGTAGGTTACCGTGTTTGTAATCGCCGCGTACAGATTTCCCTCGCCGTCAACTCCGAAAACATTGGGATAATTCTGCGGTAGGATTCCCCATCCGGTCGTATCAGGCAGCCACGGAGAACCGGATGATTTCACGTAACAGTCCGCGGCGGAACCGGAGAACATATAATGCTGGACCCCGTTCTCATCGGCGAAATATTTGGGAACCTGCCCAGTGCCGATCGCTGTCAGACCGGCAGTGTCCGGAAACCAGGTCGTACCATCATCCGTGCTTTTCCAATTTGTCGGCAGACTTCCATAAACGGAATTATCCAGAAGAGGGCCTTGAGTGTAAAGATTCCCATTCAAGTCTGCATAAATCGCCGTGCCGGTCTCGTATCCATTTGAGGGAAAGACTTTCGTCCATACCGTATCATTTTTCTCTTCGTAATACAGGCCGAGGCTTGTCGAAACAAAATTGCGATCAGAAGATTGCGCGAACCCGAAAAGATTTTCCGCACTGATCCCTTCATTTGCTTCCGACCACGATGTACCGCGGTCTGTGCTCATGAAACAGCCGTAATTCGTCGCGAGATACAAATCGGAGTCGCCATTGATGCTATTGAATGGTGAGCTGTACGAATTAATCGGGTCAAGGATCTTTCCAGTTATCGGAGTATCAATTCTCACCCAAGATGTTGTTCCGCTATCGGACCTAAAAACTCCGGCTCCATCGATGGCGTAAATGTTCCTGAAGATATCATCGCCGAATTTGTTTACGTTATAATTTATCAATCCCGTGCCAAGCGAATTCCACGTGTTGCCGTCGTCGGTGCTGTAGTAGACTCCCGAGTAAGTAGACGCATAGATTCTGTCTATGCGGTCAACGAAGATTGCGTTTACACCGCCGCTAACGCCGCTCACCATCCTCCAACCAGTCGAGTCAGGCGCCTGCTTGAACAGGCCATTCGAAGTTGCGAGGAAAGCATTGAGGAGTGTATCGAGCGCGATGTCATTGAGGAACACGCTTCCTAATCCGGCAGTGTCGATGCTCCATAAATTGGTTGTCGAGTCCCTGTTCACGTAAACGCCGCCTGAGGTGATGGCGTAAATTGCGTCTCCTCCGATCTTGCGCGGAAGCCCAGCGTTGGGATCTAACTTGCCCTTCGAGATAAGTCTTCCGCCGGGGAGCACCATGGCATACACTGAGCCGTCGGTCAGCATGATCAACAGTTCATTCTTATACTGGTCGCCGGACTTGTGTCTTGCATCTTTTATTTCCTGCCCCTTCGGGGGAAAGTCGTAAGATTCCTGTGCCCATCTTGACAATTTCCAATTGCCGGAGCTGTCCTGATAGTATATTCGGACCCCTTTCGCTGTGGTGGTTACTCTCAAGAAAAAGCCGGGTTGGGACTGATAAGGCTGGTCGTGAATGATCGTTTCGTCTATGACCTGATCTCCCGCCGGTGTTTCATCCTGTGCAAGTGCGACATAGCTTGATGACAGCGGGAGAAGAAGAGCGAACGTTGCGACTAGAACTTTTTTCATGTTTTTCCTCTTCGGTTACGATGAGTATGCGGCGTTAGCAACTTGTGGTCTCACGTGTTGAGCGCCAGAGCGCGATGAGGATGCAGGCATAAACCTACCCCGCTCATCGCCCGGATATCCGGCATTCTTTGCGCAGAGTCACTTCTGAACGGCTCAATGTCATGATCAGCTGTGCTATTTTATGAGCATCAGTTTCTTCGTCGATATGAATTTCTTCCCGTCATTGCCCGTCGCTTCAAGCTTGTAGAAATAGACACCGCTTGCATAACGTGACGCATCGAAGGTAACTGAGTGTTTGCCGGAAGTTTGAATCCCATCTATGAGTTTGGCCACTTCCCGTCCCAGTACGTCATATATCCTCAAAGTCACGCGGCTGACGACTGGCAGCTGATAGCTGATTGCTGTTGACGGATTGAACGGGTTGGGATAATTCTGAGAGAGCGAAAAGGTGGCAGGCTGCAATGTCTGAGTCTTTACTGCAGTCACAGGTGTCTTACTTACATAATAAGCTCCTGACGTGCGGGTGAGTGCATAAGTGGAATCACCGAATGAGACTAACGAATTGACATTGATGCTGTCGAGCCCGACGCTTATCCATGTTGTGCCGTTGTCCGTCGTGTAGAATACTCCAAGTCCGTTGTCATTGAAATCGATGAACGAAGCAAATATGGCTCCAGTATTGTCGACGGATACGGAATTAATTGATGGAAAGAAAAGTTGTGAGGGGACAGGAACTTTTGTCCATGTCCCTGCCGACCGCCGCATCAAGATCCCGCCGTTGTAACCGACCACTTCACCGTTCGTGCCGGGGACCATATTATAGAAACTCGTGATTGCGCTTCCCAGACCGTTTGTGTCGACGGTCCATGTCCCGCCTCCGATAGGTCGACGGGCAACCTTTTCCCCGCCGAAATACCCGCTCGCATAGAGGTATCCATGATGATCGGAAGTCATCGACGAGAAGTAACTATAATTCAGATTCGGGAGGCCAGCCGTGTCCAGCGCCCACACCCCGGCGGAAGGCTTCGACCAGATTTGCGAATAATGGATCGAACCGTATAACGAGTTGCAGTAATGTTCCGCACCTGTTTCATCCACGTAGAAGACCGTGCCGCCCACGGCGGATAGGCCAGTGGTGTCAGGTACCCACGTGCTTCCATTGTCTGTGCTTTTAACAATCGGTATCGCTCCCAGCGGATTTTGTCCGAGGCCGGGGTCAAGCGTGAACAGATTTCCAGCGCCGTCCGTAAAAATTCTCAGCTGACCCTGAAAACCATTTTGCGGGTATGACTTCGTCCACGAGGTGGTGGGAGGAGTGTTCTTGAAAATTCCAAGATCGCTGCTTAGGAGTATCGTCCCTGATGCCGTCATTCCCATTCCGTAAATGTTTGAGGCGGGTATGCCTTCGTTGTCGACGGCCCAGGTGGATCCCTGGTCCGTGCTTATGAAAATTCCAAAGTTAGTGGCGGCCAAGAGTGCACTGTCACCCCACAAACTGTTTATGCCAAAGCCGCGAACGGAAATGCTCCGTATCGGTCCGTCTATATTCTGCCACGATCCGCTTCCGCCGCTTGATTTGTAAAGATGGAAAACCGATGTGAACGGATTATCAGTGACAGTGTAAAGGTTTCCGTACGCATCGTCGCTCATGAGGCTCGGCCATTCGCTTCCGATGCCTGATGTATCTTCTGACCATGTTGATCCGTTATCCGTGCTCAGCCATAATCCGCCGCCGTTTCCCGCCACGAGAAATCGATTCTTCCTGTCGATGAAAATCTGATATAGGCTCGACGATCCCGTGAACGACGTGACCTTACTCCATGTGTTTGAATTCGGAGACTGAGTAAAGAGTCCGTGGTCTGTCGCCGCGAATACGTTTTGTGTCCGATCCAAAGCGAAACCGTAAATCTGAGCGCCGCTCAATCCCGTGCTGTCCAATTCCCAGGTCTGTAGCGTATTATCCCTGTTCACAAACAATCCCTGGTTCGAGAGTGAATAAATCGCGTCTCCTTTTATGTCGTCCCAACCGACCGATCCGGACGTGCCGATTTCTCCGACATACACCGAGTCCTTTCCTCCTTCGGCAACACCGAATTTTATCAGGATCACTTTTCCGTTCGTAAACTGGATGATAATTCCTGTTGTGGCCGCCATGGTGTCTTGAGTCATGTATGTCACCTTCGGGGCAAAATGGGCGACAGTCCAACCGTTCGGAATATCAACCCAGCTTTGGCTGCTCCATCCCCTATACCCGATGTTGACCAAAAACCCGTTGCCGGTCTCTGTTATTGGATTATTTCCGAACGGATATTCTGGCGATGGATTGCTCGCGCCAGTCACAGTCGTTATGCTCGTGCCATTGAATCCGCCCGAAATGGGAACAATAAATGTGACCGCCTGTTGTCCCTGACCGAGCGCCGAGCCACCACTTATCGCCATCGTCGCCAGGGACAAGACGAGAATTCTGAGACACTTCACGCCGAATATTGTGCTAAACATTTCTTTCTCCTTGCTGTTCATCTCGTCGCCATGTCTATTTGTAGCGCGCGAGTCCCGCAGGTTCTCTTTACTTCATAAGAACCATTTTTTTAATTGAAGTGAAGTGCTGCCCGTCGGTGCCGGAAGCATCTATCTTGAAATAGTACACGCCGCTCGCGTATCGGCTCATGTCAATCTCGCGGGCGTATCTTCCTCCCTCCAGTTGACCCAGATCGTATTCGGAGACCTGTTGCCCGATAGAATTGAAGACGATCAATTTCACTGAAGAAGTTTCCTTCAAATCGAATCTGACGTTCGTAGACGGGTTGAACGGGTTAGGATAATTCTGGTACAGCGCGTATTCCTTGGGGACATCCACGATGACACTAATAGTGTTGAGGTTGTTTACGCTTCCGTCGGTTGACACGCTCAGGAGCTTATATTCATATTTCCCGCCCGACGCGACCTTCGTGTCGCTGTACTGGTACGACCGGCCGGTCGGACTTGTCCCGAGTCCTTTCAATCTATCGTTACTTGTGTATCCTGATATCAACTTGAAAGATGCCGCGCCCGGGTCGAGTCTCATTATATTGAAACCCGCGATGTCGACTTCCGACTGCGTTTTCCAGCTAATCACGACCTGTCCCTCTCCAGTCGAAGCTGAAAAGGAAGTCACCTCCACCGGCAGCGGCGACTCAGGTCTCGCATCCACCCATACAGTGTCCGGATTAGTCGGGCAGTTGCTTGAATAAAGCAAAAGTGCGACGACATGTGTCGTTCCGGATGCTGTCAGCTTTATGGAGTCTGAAACTGATCCGCCTGCGGGAATCGTGACGCTCGTCGGCGTGATTGAGAACTCGGGACTGGTCGAAGTCACGCTGGTAATATTCAAATCTGCAGATCCAATGTTTTCCAGTGTGACGGTGGTGTCTTTGTGCTGGCCGTCCAAGACGTATCCGAATGAAATAGTGTCAGGTACAATTTTCAGCTTCGGACCGACCACGATAGAACTGTCCAAATAGGCTAAGAGATTTGCCTGAGGAAAATAGTTGGCATTTAGAAATTGTCCACCAACCACGAGAGTGTGGTTCCCGAGTGCGAGCGAGTAGACCGTCGCGGTACCTATGTCTTCGTTCATGTGTGAATTGAACCCCTCGACAGATCCCGTGTTAGGGTTCAGGTACGCAAGCGCGGAACGATTCGGGCTGTATGAGCTGGACATCTGTCCACCGATAATCAGGTCCGTGTCAATCGCAGCGATTGCATAAACGCTCAGGGCGAGTGCGAAATTTGAATTGAACCCCGGGAAAAGCGCGCCCGAAGAGGTGTCGACCGCTGCAAGGCTCTTTACAGACGAGTTACCATCGACGCTGAACAACTGTCCTCCGAGATAGACTTTGTTTCCCAACGTTGCAAGCGCGTAACAGAAATTATCGGGTTCCGGATCCCACGAAGTGAGGAGATCATTCGTGGTGTCGAATGCAGCCGCGTACCCTCGAGCTGTTCCGTTAATGTTAGAAAAGAAGCCGCTGACAAAGACCTTCGTACCTGAGGACGCCATGGACCATACTCCGCCATTATCCAGAGTCGGATGCCACGGGTTGAGGATGCCGGTTGTTTTGTCAATTGCTCCGAGATAACTGCGACTGTTCAAGTCGAGTGAGAAGAAATCTCCTCCGACATACAGCCTGTTTCCCATAACGAGGAGAGATCTGACGATTCCTCCCGCTCTTCCCTGCCACGTCGGACTCTGGATCGGATTTCCACTCGTTGTATCAAACGCCGCTAAGTACGGTATGGAAAGATTACTCGCGCCGACATTTGTAAACTCACCGCCGGCGATCAACTTATCACTAGCGATGACGATCGCATGAACCTGTCCGCCGGTCGCGTTCGGGTTCCACGATGTCAGACGCCCGGTTGCGAAGTCGATACAGGCCAGCCCCTTCCGGGTGGTTGAACCTGCCGACTGCATGTATCCTCCGGCGAATATCGATCCAACGCTTGGAAGGATGGTCCATGGATAATTGTCCAACTTGGCATCCCATGTCGTAGCGTTCCCTGTCGACGTGTCTATCGCTGCCAGGTAGCTTATGCTTCTTCCGCCGATCGACGTGAATGGTCCGCCGACATACAGCTTTGATCCGCAGACGGCCAGTGAGGCGACATTGTTGTTGGGATTCGGACTCCAGGCCGAGGCGAGTCCGGTCCCGGTGTCGATGGCCGCGAGGTTTGTAACAGATCTTCCGCCGATTGATGTGAAGGAACCGCCCACGAAGACGTTGCTGCCTGAGACTGCAAGTACTGTCGCGTAATCCCCGCCGCCGCTCAGAGTCGCGCCGGGATTCCAATTCATCACCACATTTCCCGCCTGGTCAAATTTCACGAGGTCGAGTCGGTTTACGCTGTCGATCATGGAGAACAGCCCCGCCGCATAGAGGTAGCCGCCGGTGTAAATAAAGCTCGATATGTATCCCGAGAAAGACGGAACCGTATTGTAGAAAGACCAGTTCGTCGGATTTCCATTAACGGTATCGACCGAACCTATTGCCAGGTGAGTCTGGCTGTGCAAACTATAAAAGTAGCCCCCGATGTAAACGTATTGTCCCATTTCCTGCAATGCGGTCACTACATTATCAGCCTGCGGGTTCCACGGAAGCAATGATCCGTCTGATTTGTTGAACGCAGCCGCATAACCTCGTTGCTGACCCGCTACCGAATCAAACACTCCGCCGATGTAGACCCGGCTTCCGGTGACACATATCGCTTTGACGAAGCTGTTCGGTTCGGGATCCCACGGATCCAATGTGTGATCCGCACGGATGTGCGCGAGATATTTCCTCAGCACACCGTTGATGTACTTGAACTGTCCGCCGACATACCATCCACCTGATCCGTCCGGAGCGGACGTGAAGAGGTATGTGCCGAGCCCCTCCATAGGATCGAACTTCGGAAACGTCCGGTCAGGTAAGGCTGTGGCAGTGTCGAGCAAAGCTCCTGGCCCGGTGGAATATCCGATCTTTGTAAAGCTCCCGCCCATATAAATCTTTGTGCCGTTGACAATCACCGCGTTCACCTGTCCGTCAAGTGGTGAGTCTAGGGTATCAATTAGTGATTGGGAAAATGCCGCCGCTGCAGGAATGAGCAGAAGCAACAGTTGATTCCGTATGAGGTTCATAAATTTCATTAAGTTCCTTCCTGGCGATTTGAATTTTAATTTGGATAAAGAAAAATGCGGATCGCCGCGTTGACCCGCGTAAATCCGAAAATGGTGGAATTAAATGATCAGATCAGTCGGACGAATGAGAGACGGGTTTCGATTGCTGAGGGGCAAGAATATGTGGTGATGAATGTTCCGGTTGAATCGGGTGAGTAATAAGTTCGATGGGATGACGAAATGAAATTTGTAAAATCTACAAAATTTTCTCTCTTGACTCTCGTGAGAGTTACACTTCCGATGGCGAAATCGTAGAAGGGAGCGTCAGCGTCCCGGCGACTGGTGGGTCGTACTCCCAAAGGTCTTGCGGGGTGTTGAATGTCGCGTGCGAAATCTCTTCCGTGCCGCGCGCCGTCACAATTGGGGGCGGCTGCCAAGCGGCACAATTGAAATGACTGACAACTGAGAAGGAGAGCTAGCGCGAGGATAAAAAGACCGGCAATCCGGATCCGGCCATCATGGTAATCAACTTGCAATCTCTTCAGGTCCTCCTGTATGCTCCTTGTATGAATCAGAGAAATGAGTCTGCGATTCAACCAAAACTAAAAGCAGGAAAATCGGGTGACGTTCTGAATCCCGTATTAAATTTTCCGGGAACGGCAGAAATCAATCACAGCCGGCAAACGAGTTAACGCTCAACGATGGTAAGAAGCTGCCAACACTAGTTTTACTTAGGTGCTAACATTCTTTGGTGGAGGTGAGTTCCGTGGGAAATGGGGCAATGGCTTTATCAAATTCGGGCTGCCGCGCGGCAGGTTCCTAAAGGATGTAGAAGTGGGGCGAGCGGGGCCAAAAGGAGGATTTTAACGGTAATCCTGGATCAGGGAGATGTAATGCCCGGCCTGTACTTTTGATTGAGATCACATATAGGAGTCTTGCCGCGGGTCGTGGCAGGCTATCTCACGTCGAACGTCATCCACTTTCCCGCGATTGCTCCCTGGAGTATATCCTGGACCAGAAGATTCCAACCGACAAAGCCGGTGAAGATGTGGTTCGGTGATTCCTCGGCTGTGGGCGCGAGGGGCGCGCCCGTATCCGCATTGTAGCACTCGTGCATCGATCCGCATGTCCTGATGTCGGCAAGAACCATTTTTGCCAATTCCACGGCGACCAATTTCGGCTCTTCGGTAAACCTATAATTCATCAGCGCGATCATATCGAGATAGTTCGCATTGATCCAGATTGGCCCCTGCCAGTTGGAATACGGATCAATCATGATCTCATTATTATATTCCGGATCCTTTTTCGAGAGACACCTGAACCCATATGGTGCCAGCAACTCATCTTTATTTAACAAATACCTCCGAATCATTTCCCTGCCTTCATTCATCGGAAGGATCTTCTCGATCAAAGGTACGAAGTTAGAATAGCTCACTCGTTTTATTGGTTTGCCGCTGTCGCGCCTGACGTTGAAGAACGACGTGTCGCCCGGAAACCAGAGATACTTGATGATCGAGTTCCTCAGCGTCTCCGCTTTCCCTTCAAAGTAGCTAACGTCGGTTTTGTGGCCGAGCTTCTTCGCGATTCCTGCCATAGCCTCGTATTCTCGAAGTTGAAATGTGTTTATGTCGCAGCCCATTACCTGGTCACGGTCCTTCTCGTCATTTCCTACCGCCGGGTTATTATCCGCGCCGGACTGTACCCCGATGTCCCAGAAGAAGAGATTGTATTTCGGATCAAGCTCGGTCGCTTCTCTGTATGCGATCACTTTCTTCAGGTTGTCATAAATCGGGACCAACCACGAAAAATCTCCGGACCTCTTCGCGACAAGGTAAGCGCCCTGGGAGAGGAATGGTTTCATGGCGAACTTCCCGAAAATCGGTCTCGGACCTTTTGTGTTTATGCATCCCGATACGTAGCCGTTTGAATCGATCGAGTTGACGAAATTCAACACCCACCACCTGAGATATTTGGCATTTTCCTTTTTCTGATTCATGAGATGATTGCCGATAAAAAATCCGTCCCAGTCCCACATCTGCTTGTAGAATCCGGCGGGAATCAAGTAGTCATATTTAAGATATCCCTCCGCGGGCATGATGACTTGAGGTTGGAGTCTCGTATAGGCCGTATCGATTTCCCGGAGAACATCTTTCAGTTCCGCTTTGAGTTTCGAGTGATCGACCGTCTGAGCCGACGCAACAGTTAGCATCGAGAACAGAACAAGTATTGAAGTCCGTGTTAAAAGAGAATCTCTGATGGAAAACATTGATATCCTCTCCTGTATTGAACTGGTGGTTTGCAAGCTGAAGACAATTTTTGAATCACTGCTGTAAAAAACAAACGGAATAATTCAGAAACAGGAAGGGGAATTACCAGACACCAAAGATGGTGCCATCTAGCGAGTGAGACATCCTCGCAGAATGATTCGGGCTATTCGCGCCTTAGTTCTTCCCTCGTGCAAATTCAGATCTCAGGAGATCACCCGCACCGTGGACGATTTCCCGCTGACATGCTGGCGCCACGCGTCGACCCGGACGACTTTGGTCTCGTCTCGGCCAAGAGGCACGGATCAGATCAGATAAGGCAACTGCACCGATATAATTCTTCCAGTAGTCGCAATAATACAACGTGTCGCTAAATACTTTTATCCCCCCGCTGAACCGGGCGGGAGAAAGAAGATTTGGGAGAAAGGATTTCGTCCTCAGGTCGAAGCAGCTAATCTGATCTGCAGACGGGTCGTTGGAGTCTATGGAATAAACGATGCTGTCGCAGATCGTCATGAAGTAGACACTCCTCGAAAACGGCAACGAGTCGATCGGCGTTCCACCCAGTGTGTACTTGTTGAGTGTGAGCTCACCACTCTGCTGCCGGACCAGCACGAAGAGATAGTTGTTAAAAATCGATAGCCCGGCAATCTCCTGGGGATAAATCGAAATCGGCGTGTCGCTTACCAGTCCAGTGGACAAATTGTATCTATAAATGTGGTCGTGACCGATATCGCAATAGACAGCTGTCGAGTCTGCCGCAATGTGGTCTCCGCCACCGTAGTCAAGCAAATCGGCGAGGGTCTTATTATCCAGATCGAACACGTAAAGTCCTTCAGGTCCGTAAGGATGGAAAAACAATTTCGAGCCGTATCGTGCCGCATCCTGAAAAGTGAGATATGATGGAAGCTGGGAATTATCCAGAATGACACAGTCAGTTTTGCAGGGATAAGTTATCAAATCGACGGTCGTATCTACGTCGACGGGCGTTGAACCTCTGGTGTAGTAACGGATCGTCAGTGGCGCCTGAATTCTTGTTGAGTCCAGGGCTACCGTGAAATCGAAGCGAGCCCGATAAGTCAGGGTACTGGAATCATATTCACAGGGAACCGACGATAATTCTCTGAAACTGGTAGAGTCCTTCAAGCCCACGGAGATTCGAGTAACGATCGAACTTCTGACATATTCTCCGGACTCGTGGGTAATGCGTACCACATTGTATCCTGTTAGCTTAAGTATCACCGCGCGGTAATTGGACTCATTGAGATAGGAGCCTGTGGATGACGAAGGAGCTTCAGGATTTTGTTTACAGGAAGCAAGAAATGCAATCAGCATCGAAATTACGATGCTCGCCCTCAGAAAGATGAAGTTTCGAGTCATCTTCACGATAATGCCGCCCTTTGCCTTCTACGGTAATTATAATTCTTCCATCAACAAGAAAAAACATAACGAGCATTTGGCAGATACCACCCATGGAAGTCCTCAGCCAAGATAGACCTTCAACGACGAGCGAACGATCTCAGGAAAAATCGGAAGAGTTTCAAAAGTCAGAAGGTGCTTCCCGATATACCTCGGAGGATTGCAGGGTGCCGAAGGAGAATTTTCCCCCGACAATCACAGGTTGATTCCTTCAGTCCGTATCAATCCGGGACTAGATTGTCTCCGGCCTCTCAATTTTCAAAACATCTCCGTTTGTTTTCCCTCGGGCCTGCGGAACTTGTCAATAGAGAGTTCAGGTTGATCATCGGCAAATCCATGCTTCCTGGACGACGCGTGGAACAACTGGTGTATCGCTTTCGCGGTTTCGCCTTCACCTGACATCCGCTTTCCGAACTCGGGACTATTCAGCTTACCGTGGCGCACTTGCTTTATCCTTTCGAGAATTCTCTTTTCACGGTCAGGAAATTCCCGCCTTATCCAATCGACGAAAAGATCCTTCACCGCATACGGGAGTCTCACCATCTGCATGCTCGCGGTCGTCGCACCGCGGGCGGATGTTTCGCGCAGAATTGACGGGATCTCTTCATCGGTCAGGCCGGGAATGACCGGAGCAACGAGCACGCCGACCGGAACGGATACGTTCCTCAGCATCTCGATTGCCTCAAGCTTCTTCGCGGGCGATGAAGTGCGCGGCTCCATTTTCCGGGTCAATTCCTGGTTCAGACTCGTTATCGACATGGTGACGCTGACAAGGTTTAACTTCGCCAGCTCCGAGAGAATGTCCAGGTCGCGTGTTACCAGGAAGTTCTTGGTCACTATCCCGACGGGATTCCTGAACTCAAGAAAAACTTCCAGGCATTTGCGAGTGATCTTCAGTTTCCTCTCCACCGGCTGATAACAATCGGTGTTTCCCGAAAGGGCCACCACTTGCGGCTCCCAACTTTTCTTCAGGAACGTTTCTCTCAGCAAATCGGGAGCGTCCTGCTTGATCATTATCTTGGTCTCGAAATCAAGTCCGGAAGAGAACCCCAGGAATTCGTGGGACGGACGCGCGTAGCAATAGATACATCCGTGTTCACATCCGCGGTAGGGATTGAGGCTGTACGTAAACCCGATATCCGGGCTGTCGTTTTTTGCCAAAGCGCTTTTCGATGTGTCAGAAAAGAATTGAGTTTCAACCTTCCGCTCAAATTTGTCCTCGTCCGGGAAAAACCTGTTGTCATCATCGCTGGGAATGAGTTCAATTTCCTCGAACCTGTTCTTCGGGTTGAATCCGGAACTCCTTCCCGGCAATTTTAGATTGGTCATCTTGTCCTCATGGTAGCTAACCCTTTCGAAATCATCAATAGTTCCTGACTTTTTGTTTGATGGTCGTCCGAAGATTAAATTCAAACGAGACCCCTTGCCGGGGTCGGCACCGATTGAAAGCTTTCAGGTGTCGAGCAAAGACTCTGCAAATGAGAGGACAAAAATAAAATGCACCGACTAATGATAATTGTATTCATAGTTGCTGCTGCTGCCCAGATATCGTTGAGTCAACCGAAGCTGATAGCCGTGGGCTCAGGGGTGATAGATGCCGGGAGTGTGTATAATACGGGCAAATCGGTCGAAGTGTTTTTCCGGCTCAAGAATGACGGCGACAAACCCGTTCACATTTCCCAGGTGAGAACAAGTTGTGGATGCACGGCCGCACTCTTGTCCGACAGTGTTCTCGCGCCGGGGCAGAAGACAAGCATCAAAGTCGACTTCAACCCGACGGGATACATCGGTGACGTAACAAAGAATATCTACGTAGTCAGCGACGACCCGTCGAACCACATGTTGACACTTGAACTTCATGCCCACATATCATACGCATTGCAGGCGACTCCCAACTTCATATTATTCCCGAACGCCAAAGTCGGCGAGACAGACAGCGCCTTCGTCACGCTGACAAACACATCTTCCGGCAGCATGGAAATCCTCAGCGTCGAACCTGACAGAAATGAAATCACTTCAAGTTTCGACCGTAGGGTGGTCGTTCCGGGTGAAAATGTTGATTTGAAGTTGTTCGTTCGCGGGGAAAAGGCTGAAGCGCTTTCGGGGATCGTGCAGGTTAAGACAACGAGTGAACTTCAACCGGTCCTTGTCTTAAGATACTACGCGGTGATACGGTAATTCGGACGAAGTTTTTCGCGGGTGCTCGGGGCTCTATCTCCCGCCAGTGGTGAGGTACTGCTGCCAGTTGTCATCCCTGATTTCATTTCGAGCGGTCGAGTTCACGAGAACGAAATCGCCGAAGCCGTTGCGGTCCACAAAATCGAAAGTCACGCCTCCCTCCAGGGAATTGTAATACCAGATCTCGTAAGGCTTGGAGTCCATCTCGTTGGGATGTCTATCGACCTGGTCAGGTGGTCCGTACATTATATATACTCTGCCGCGGTCGGTGTGCCACCCTTCATGGCTCCCGGCGCCGAAGTGGTCATCAGCGTATGCGACGCGCTCGAGATACTGACGCCGCGAATCGTCCACAGGTGACACAGGATTTGTGTTTCGTTTGTTCCAGAACTCGAAAATGAATCTCCTCTTTGCTTCGGTCCCACTCAGCTTCTGATATTGATCTCGCTCGGTGCTTGTCGACAAATAGTATGCCTCTTCGAATTCCTTGTCGATCTGTTCTTCGCCCATCGAACTGAAGACACTTGACACAAGCGGCGAAGCGGCCGCACCGGAAGACTGTTCGAGCGGAGAACCGAGAGAAGGATTGTACACGAAAAGTCGTTTGGTAGATGTGGCCGAAGTGTTCGCACCCGAATCGCTTACGGTGAAGATGAGGGAATAGCTCCCCGTTTTCAAATTTGATGCGTTTATCGTCCCCACTTCAACACTCGACGATCCGAACTTCCGCCTGTTCTTGGTGGAAGATCTGTGCACTTCTCCGAAGCTGTCACGAAGCTGGTATGATACCGTAAAGATGCTGTCGCCGATCCCCTCCTCGATGTTATAGACCTCAACATAGTAAAAAATTATCGGCATGCCTGCACCGTACATGCAGATGGGATTCGGGATCACGTGATATGTATTCTTGTAAAAAATATCACTGGCGCCGGGTTCTGATGGCGAGATCGTGGAGCAAAGTTCAATGTCGCTCGTTGCGAGTTTATGAGACGGAAATTTGCCCGCTTCAATTTCCTGGGTCACACTGTCGACGATTGACAAGTCACTGACGTCCGTTACCTGCACCCGCATGAAATACCTTCCCGTGGGGATTATGGCCCCGGCCTGGCTTACAAGATCACGCGCCAGTGCAACCTGGGATGTGTCCCGGACAACGACCGGCACCCTCCATCCCTTTGTGAACCCGGAGCTGTCTCTCATTTGCGGCACAAAGTTGACGAAATAGACAAGAGTGTCGCGAAACGTCGAGTCACGTTCTTGAAAATGGAGTTCGCTCGCGTTGAAACTGTAATACAACTCGAGGTAATCCATGGTTGAATCATAGCGAAATACTGCGTAATCAAAATTAACGTGAACGGGTTGCGAATGGGCATTCGGCAAGAGAACTGCGATAACAAGGAACAATCCGGTGATGAAAAGTCTGGTTGTCTTCATGATTGGAGTTAATGAAATCTTTTGTCAGTCACTGCAAGCTCAGGGCAGCCGCGGTCAACCCGAGTCTCCAAAGACAAAAAGACTCGGTGAGGCATTCTATCTATGTCCTGATTATCGATCAACTTCTGCAACTTAATCTCATTGTGTCTAACGATTAAGCCATCCCGTTTTTCTTGATCACGTCTTTCGCGATTACCAGGCGCTGGATTTCATTTGTTCCTTCAAAGATCCTGTTGATTCGTGAGTCGCGATAGAATCTTTCTATAGGCATCTCACGTGAGTATCCCATCCCGCCGTGAATCTGAACCGCGCAGTCAGCAACGAAGTCGAGCGATTCGGAGCAGAACAATTTGACTATGGCAGACTGGCGTGAGATCGACTTCCCCGCTTCGTAGGCGGCGGCGGTCCGGTAGACTATAGATTCCATGCAATAGATTCTTGTTGCCATGTCTGCGAGCATCCACTGGATAGCTTCAAAGTTGGCGATCGCCGAATCAAACTGTTTCCTTTCTTTTGCGTACTTCGTGGACAATTCGAGCAGCTCCTTCGCTGCCCCTGTGCAGGCGGCGCCAAGTCCGAGTCGGCCGGCATCGAGCGTCTTCATCGCGACGAGGAATCCCCGACCGTCCTGACCGATTATGTTCTCAGGGGGAACATGGACATTTTCCAGGCTTATGGGAGCGGTTGCGCTTCCTCTTATCCCCATCTTCTTTTCAGGCGGGCCAGCCTGGTACCCTTTCCATTTGGTCTCGACAACAAAGCCGGTTATGCCGCGCTCGGTCCGCGCGAAAAGCGCGACCACATCCGCTATCGAACCGTTGGTGATCCACATTTTCTCGCCATTGAGAATCCATTCCTTGCCGTCGAATTCGGCCCGCGTGCGGAGATTGAACGAGTCAGATCCCGCAAGGACTTCGGTAAGCGCAAACGCGCCGATCATTTTACCTTCTGCAAGAGGAACGAGATATTTTTTCTTCAGCGCCTCGCTTCCTCCGATGAAGATCGCGTTCGAGCCGATGGATTCGTGAGCGCCGATGAAAGTCGCGGTCGACATGCACGCATGGGCGATTTCTTCCTGCATGAGACAGTAACCCACCTCTCCGAATCCGCTGCCGCCGTATTCGGGCGGGAACGCGACTCCCAGGAATCCGAGCTCACGAAGTCTATTGATAATATCGTCGGGTATTCGTTCTTCACGATCGATCTCCTGCGCCCGCGGTCGGAGCTCCGAGTTCACGAAATCACGGACGGTTTCCCTGAGCATTTTCTGTTCGTCGGTAAATTCAAAATCAGTCATTCAGCCTCCCAAGACAAATTGGTTACAGTCCCTGTCCAATTAAACAAAAACCCTTAGACGATCAGGATCCCCCTTTTTGGCCGACGTAGCTCACAATATCCTCGCCGCCGTCGACTCCGACAACGTTACCCGAAATCCAGTGGGCATTCTCATCGCAAAGCAACACGATCGCCTTGGCTACATCCTCAGGAGTAGTGAGTCTGCCGCCGGGATTTTTCGAACGGGCGACGTGCAGCATTTCGGTGTTCCCGGGTATCTTCCTGAGCGCCGGCGTGTCCGTAACACCTGCCATTATAGCGTTCGCAGTGATTCCCATCGGTCCCAGCTCCACGGCGAGCTGCCTGATGTGGGATTCGAGACATGCTTTCGCTGCGGATACCGCACCGTAGAAAGGAATCGCCGTGTGTCCGCCCGAGCTTGTCATCGCGAATATTCTTCCGCCCTTTTTGATGAGCCCGCGCATCATCATTCCCTGAGTCCAGTAAACAAGACTGTGTGCCATCACGTCGAGCGTCATTTCCATCTGAGCCTTGCTTACGATTTCCTCTTGGTTCTTGCCGATAAACTGCTTCAGCGTTCCGAATGCAAGCGAATGAAGCAATACTCTCACGGTCGAACTCGAATCCTTGGAGAACTGTTCCGCTATTTCGTCCAGGACCTCATCTTGCTTTATTGGGTCGGCTGCATTTATGTTAAAGAAAACGGCCTGACTTCCGGCATGCTTGATGTCCTTGATAATCTGCTGCACAGCAGGCATGGTTCCGGCACGGTCCAGGTGGACTCCAAAAATATTCATCCCATGCCTTGCAAGCTCAACGGCAGTTGCTCCGCCGAATCCGCTTGATGCTCCCAGAATGATCGCCCACTCCGTCGGCTTGAACCGAAATTCCTGTTTCATCCCTTCCTTCTCCTTAGCGATAAATCCATTTCGAAACATAAGATAGATGATCGAGACGGAAAGTCAAAGACAGCGATTGAGGCGCGACAGTGGCGCAACTTGCGCAAGCCGGCGGAATCAGATTTGTCGATCAACACAACCATCCCTCTCGTCTTTCGCACATTCAGGTAGATTCGTGGTTCCCAATCGGGCCTCAGTCGTGCAACACAGGTCGAATCAAGTAAATTGATTTTCAGGCGCATCACGGTTATATTTTTTCGCTTAAGTGAATGGCCGGAAGGAAATAGCTAGAAAGTTCCGGCTGTTTCTACGTTTATCAAGAGTTTTAAACTTTGTGCGAGAGGAAAATTTCCTAAAATGCCGATAATGACGAAAATGCGGGAGAACATGCCCGCGATCCTGATAGGACTTGCGATACTCTTCATCGCTATGATCATATTTGATTGGGGCATGGACCTGGCCGGGCGCCGCGGTAGTGGACAGTTTCAGGCGAACAACGTGGGTAAGGTCAATGGTCAGGAAATTACATACCAGGATTTCGACAAACTGTACCAGAGTGCACTCGATAATTATAAGAACAGCACCAAACAGGATCCCGACGACCAGACCACGGCACAAATCCGTGACCAGGTGTGGGACGGGCTGGTGAATCAGATTCTCATCAAGAAGGCGGCAGAGCAATTAAACATAACAGTCACCGACCAGGAGCTCGTCAATTGGGTAAGGAACGATCCTGAGTCGCTGCCGGATGTCATTAAGAAAAATTTCGAAGACTCCACCGGTCATCTGGACATGCGGATATTGCAGGCTGCTCTTTCAGATAACAGGCCGGAAGTAATTCAATTCTGGAAGAGTGTACAGGACTACCTGCGTGAACAAAGACTGCAGGAGAAACTTACGAGCAGATTGTTCGCCGCTGTTAGAATTCCCGAAAGCGAGCTGAGGACTCAGTTTGCCCAACAAACCGTAAAGTATGATGCCGGTTTTATACAATTTCCGCCGGCTCTCCTGATCCCTGACTCATCCATTCAAGTCAGCGAGTCAGAGATGAGGGATTATTATTCAGCGCACCAGGAGGATTACAGGACGCAGCCTACGCGTCGTCTCAAGTATGTCACGATTCCGGTTCAGGCCTCTTCAGGCGACTCGGCCGAGGTTGAGTCGGAGATGAAGCGAGTCGCGGCGCTTGCCAATTCCAAGACCGATTTCCTCGAGCTGGTGAAAGAGTATTCAGAGAATCCTTACGATGATAAATTTGTAAGCCACGGGCAGATAGACCCGGCCCTCGAGGAGAAGGCCTTTTCTGACAAGCCTGGCGCAATCGACGGTCCGATTCTTGCGACCGACGGATACCATCTCATCAAGGTGATCGACGAACAAACCGGAAAGAACGAGTACGTTCACGCCGCTCACATTCTATTACACTTGATCCCGGGACCGGACTCGATGGCGACTTACAAGCAAGCTCAGGGAATCATCAAGCAAGCGAGGAGCGGCGGAGATTTCGCAGAACTCGCGAAACAATATTCTCAAGATCCCGGATCTGCTCAAAAGGGTGGAGACATCGGCTGGTTCGGCAAAGGAATGATGGTCAAGCCTTTTGAAGACGCGGCCTTCAAAGGAAGTGTCGGCCAGATAGTTGGTCCGGTACGAACGCAGTTCGGACTTCACATCATCAAGGTCCTGGGAAAAGACTCGCGAGAGCTGAAGATAGCCGATCTAAAAATGAGCATCAAGGTTTCGCAGCAAACCAAGGACGCGTTGAAACAGCACGCCGAAGATTTCATCTACATCGTGAAACAGGATGGATTCGATAAGGCAGCGAACACGATGAACCTGCGAGTGAACCAGACCCCATCTTTTTCAAAGGGCACATTCGTCCCTGGAGTCGGGAGCAATGAAGACCTGGTCAAGTGGGCGTTCAGTGGAAGGCTTGGCGACGTCAGCGACGCGATGCCGCTGAGCCAGGGACTGAGCGTATTCATGATCAGCGATGTCAAAGATGCAGGCGTAACTCCGTTCGAGCAGGTGAGCGTCCAGATCAAGAATCAGGTTCGGCGTGAGAAGCAATTCAGCAAGACCCAGGATTACGCGAACCAACTAAGGCAAAAGTTGACGGCCGGCGATAGTCTGAACAGATTGCTGCAGTATGATTCGAGACTCCGTTACGCATCTACCGGTCAATTTGGGCCAACTGGTTTCGTTCCCGGTGTTGGGAGAGATTTCAGCTTCGTGGCGGAAGCGGAAAGATTAAAAGTCGGGGAGATCTCAAAGGCGATAAACGGTACCGGAGGAGTCTACCTCATTCAGCTTCTGAGCAAAGTGCCGTTCGATTCGGCCACGTACAGAATTCAGCGAGTGACCCTGATGCAGCAGCTGATGCAGCAGGAAAAATCCCGAATCGTGAACGACTGGCTGACTAACTTGAAAGAGACCGCTTCCATAGAAGATAACCGTGCGAAGCTTTTCAAGTGAGCTCATACTAATTTTATCGCTCGGTCCGATTTGCCTCGGGTCGGCATACGGTCAGATTCATTCCGATCTATACGAGGGCCCGGTACAAGTCGGGATCTTTGGGGATCTTGTCACTTCCGCACGTCTTTATCCTGCCTCCCGCGATGCTGATCCGACGATCAGTGAAACATATTACGGGCTTGGACTTTTTCTTTCAGAGGGACTGGACCTCAGAATGTCCCTGAACCGCTCCAACTCCATCGGAATCGTCCTTCAACCGCTTCATCTCAACAAGACAACTTCGACGATCTACGGGTATGACAAGGCGGGAAATTATTTAGGTGTGCCGGTAAACGATGGATTCACGATCTACGCAGTGGAGGTCAACGGCTATTTCAGGATCCCTGTTGTGGGTGATGCATGGAGCATATACCTCGGAGGCGGCCCCGCGGTTTATCTTGGGCGGAGAGTTCTGGCAGTGGGAAATGCCGAGGCCGTAACACCGTACGCCACAGCGGCCGGGATTCAGGTTCTAGCCGGTGTTTCATTTATGTTCGCTGACCACTTCGGCGTAAGAAGTGAACTTAAGTTCAGATCGCCGGAACTCAATACAGTTTCAACTTTCAATTCTTCATACACGGTCTACGACGGTGTCCGCGTGTCTTTACCTGGAACGCTATATTCCAAAGTGAATGTCGACGGGACAGATTTCACTCTGGGTGTTTTCTTTGAGCCTTGACTGATCGACACGGATCGTTCAAAACTGAGATCGTCCCGATTAACGTCGCGGGAAGACATTACTCCATCGAGCGTGTTGCGGAAATCGACTCGCTGCTCGACAAAATCACGCCGGAACAATTTCTTGAGGACGAGAGACTTCCGTACTGGGCTCAACTGTGGGCTTCCTCCATCGCACTCGCCGAATACATTCTCCGGAATAAAATCACTGCGGACTCATTCATCGAACTCGGATCTGGGCTGGGACTAGTTTCACTTGCAGCTGCAGAGAGTTTTCCTTCCGTAGCCTGCACAGACTATGAGTCTTCTGCTCTGGAATTTGCCGAGAGAAACGTAGCACGGAACTGCAGCAAGAGCGGAGGAGTCAGATACGAGTTGCTCGATTGGAGAATACCACCGGCGATTGGGATGTTCGACGTTGTGGCTGCAGCCGATGTATTATACGAGAAACGGAATATCGATCCGGTGTTACAGTTCCTTGTCACTCATACGAAGGAGTTCGCGTTGATCGCTGATCCGCACAGGACGACGGCGGACAGGTTCTTTGAAATGGCAGAGAAACACTTTGAGATCGAATTAGAAGAGATAGATGTGACTCTGGATGACGTTAAGACCGGGGTGAGGATCTGCAGGCTTACGCCGCGCCGACGATAGTCTGGTCGCGCGTTGCTCCCACTGAAATGAGACCGGCCGGGATCTCCAGGTAACTCTCGATGAATTCGATGTAAGAGCGGCAATTCTTCGGCAGGTCCTGCATTTTCTTCGCACCAGAAATTTTCGATTTCCAACCGGGTAATGATTTGTAGTCGGGTTCGATGTCTTCGATCGTGCAAAGATCGAGCGGGAATGACTTGAGCGGCTTTTTGTTGTAGTTGTACCCGACGCAGACTTTTATCTCGTCGAGGTCATCGAGTACGTCCAGTTTGGTGAGCGCGATGTTCTCGATGCCGTTCACCATTACGGAATATCTCAAGCTGAAGAGATCGAGCCATCCACACCTCCTCGGACGGCCTGTCGTAGCTCCGTACTCACCGCCCGTCTTCCTCAGCATTTCCCCGATCGCGTTGTCCTGCTCAGTCGGGAAAGGACCGTTCCCCACCCTTGTCGTATATGCTTTCGCGACGCCGATCACAGAATCTACAGCTGTAGGCGGTATCCCGAGGCCGGTACACGCGCCTCCGCTTGTGGGATTCGAAGAGGTCACATAAGGGTACGTTCCAAAATCGACGTCGAGCATCGCACCCTGCGCGCCTTCCGCTAGAACGCGCTTACCTGATTTCAGTTCCTGGTTGAGATACAACGCAGTGTCCTTTATGTATTGGTCAAGAAGCGTGTCGTAATGGAGGTACATGTCGACAATCTCTTCGACATTGAGTTCAGACGAGTGATAGATCATGCTGAGTATCTGGTTCTTGTCGTCGATATTTGCCCGGATTTTTTTCACGAGGGTGTCTCGGTGAAGCAGATCGACCAATTTAATCCCGGTTCTTGCGAACTTGTCGATGTAGGCCGGTCCAATTCCGCGTCCCGTGGTGCCGATCTTCGATGCACCTTGCTCCTTGAGTGAATCGATGAGTTTATGATAAGGCATGATGAGGTGCGCGTTGTGAGAAATAAAAAGACGGCCGGTAACATCTATCCCGTGCGATTTGAGAAGCGACACTTCGTCAAGGAAAGCTTGTGGATCGAGGACAACGCCGTTTCCGATGACGCACACTACTTTCCGGTGGAGGATCCCGGACGGAATAAGATGGAGAACGTATGTCTTGCCGTCCACCACCACGGTATGTCCCGCGTTGGCGCCTCCCTGATATCTCGCGACGATATCGACATTTTCACTGAGGAGGTCAACGATTTTCCCCTTGCCTTCGTCGCCCCACTGGGCACCCACAATGACTTTAACGGACATTGCATTCTCCAAATTTGCCTTAAGAGATATTCCAGAGCCCTTGCACAAAAAAAGCCCGCGTGCCGGGGGCCGCGGGCGCACTCAGTTTCAGATAATCAAGCGAGGTTTTTCACCGCTTCGTCCACAGATTTGTATGGCTCAAAAATCTGCGTGAGTTTGGTGATGTTCAAAAGATCCAGCACCTTCAGACTCGCATTTGCAATCTTCAGGTCACCGCCGACTTGGCGCACAGCATTCAGGCTGGCGATCAGTATGCCGAGTCCGCTGCTGTTTATATGCTCCACAGATTTCATGTTCAGGACAAATTTCCTGGTCCCGCCCTCAATGAGCTTGTGAACCTCATCGTTCAGACTCATTGCATCCGGCCCGCCCAGGATGTTTCCTTCGATTTCCAGGAGGGCTATTCCGCCGCTAAGCTCTTTTCGCTGCAACTTCATATGGTCTCTCGATTTCCAGGACTGGTGACTGGGTCGATGGCACCCTTAGGTCGACCTTCCTTATGTAAACATTGTAATCCACGACGAGCGCGGAGGCGACGTAGATCGATGAGTAAGTACCGGTCACAACTCCGATCAACATTGAGAACGCGAACCCGCGCGTCACCTCTCCACCGAATATCAGGAGGACGAGGAGGACAGCGAAAGCAGTGCCGGAGGTGATGATAGTGCGGCTCAGCGTATCGTTGATGCTGCGGTTCATTACCCTGATCAAATTCTCAGTCTTATATAGCTTAAGATTCTCTCTAATCCTGTCGAAGATGACGACGGTATCGTTCATCGAATAGGCGACAAGTGTCAGGAATGCGGCGACCATGGTCTGATTAATCTCGAGATCGAGCCACGGCACGAGCCATCCGAAAATTGCCACCGCGCCCAGCGTGATAAGAACATCATGGAACAGCGCGACAACGGATCCCACAGCGTAGATGAACTGGAATCTGAGCGAGACATAGATGAGAATCGCAAGGAGGCTGTAAAATATCGCCATCGCAGCGTCCTGGCGCAGCTCCTGACCGATCTTCGGACCAATCTTGTTTTCCTGGAGAAGCTGGATCTTCGTGCCCGGAAGATCTTTGTTCAGCTGACCGATTATCTTGTCGCTTGTGACGACGCCCTGGTCTTCGGCTTTTATTCTTATCAGAAGCTGGTTCTCCGCACCGAATGTCTTTATTTCAGCATCGCCGTATCCGATCCTGTCGAGAGACACGCGCACGGTCCCCACGTTGGCAACCGGAGTGAACTGCAGCGTAAGCTCGGTCCCTCCTTTGAAATCGATGCCATAGTTCAGTCCACGGAATGCGATAGTGATAAGTCCGAGGAGAATGAGCGTGGCAGATACTACGTACCAGATGTGGCGCCTGCCGATGAAGTCTACACTTGTCCTTGGGAAGAAACGCATTTTCAGTCTTTCAAATTGTTAATCGTCAATTCCAAATACACATCAAAGAATTCAGAATCATCCGAAGTTTATGTGTGTCGCGCCTCTTTGCATCATGATGTCGAAGACGACGCGTGTAATAACTATTGCACTGAACAAGCTCGCCACGATTCCGATCATGAGTGTGAGAGCAAATCCTTGAACCGGCCCTGTTCCAAACTGATAGAGAATCGCGCCGGTCAGAAGCGAGACTATGTTAGAGTCGAAGATTGCCGTAAACGCCTTCGCGTAGCCCTGGTCGATTGCTGCCCTGAGCGTTTTGCCCGTAGCCGTTTCCTCGCGGATACGTTCATATATGAGAACGTTCGCATCGACGGCCACGGCGAATGTGAGAATCATACCTGCGATACCTGGTAGCGTCAAAGTCGCGTGGAAGGCCGCCAGTACTCCGAGGATGAACAGGATATTCAGGATCAGCGCGAAATCGGCCGCAACTCCACCCGTTCTGTAATAGAACAGCATGAAGAGCACGATGATTGTGAGACCGATCGCTCCTGACGTCACGCCGTTCTTGATCGAGTCTTCACCGAGAGACGGTCCGACACTTCTTTGCTCGACGATGTCCACAGGCGCGGGAAGCGCACCTGCCCTCAGGACGATTGCGAGAAGGTTCGCCTCGTCCATGTTTGCCATGCCTTCGATCTCGGAACTTCCGTTGGGAATTTTATTCCTGACGACGGGTGCGGAATAGACGGCGTTGTCGAGATCAATCGCAATTCTTTTTCCGATATTTGCTCCGGTGATGCGTCCCCAGTCGCGTGCGCCATCGGAACTCATGGTCATCTCTACGATCGGTGAGCTTGTTGAGGGAGAGATTGTGGCCCTGGCGTTGGTAACGACTCCGCCTGTAAGCTCGGGATCTTTCTTAACTACAAAGAGCTCGTAATACTTCACACCTTTGTTCATAATCATCGGCTTCGCGCTGAAGAGGAGCTGGAAGTCGCTGGGCACCACGCGCTGCACGTCCTCACGCTTCATGATGCGGTCCAGCTTATCTCTGTCGTTCTCGGAAACATACCAATCGCCGGACTGCCGAACAGACTGGACAATCGCGAAGAAAGGATGTTTCCGTGCGAATTGCTCGGGAGAGCTGGTCGAATCAGTCGATGTGGAATCCGATCCGGCGGAAAGTGAATCCACTTTTCCCGCAAGTATGTTGTCCACGGACTGGAACACCTTAACCACGACGTCCTCGGGTTTCAGAAGCTTGAACTCAAGAAGAGCCGTGCCCTGGAGAAGCTGCCGGACCTCGTCCTCGTTGCTCACGCCCGGAAGCTCAACGATAAACCTGGTGCTCCCCTGCTTTTGTATTGACGGCTCCGAGACACCGTATTGATCGACGCGGTTTCTGACGATTTCCATCGCCCGGTCGACTGCAGTCTTAGTCTGGTCTGAAAGGTAAGACATCACCCTGCTGTTGTCGTCGCGAATGTCACCGTAGTACCTACTCAACCTGATCCCTCTCTGGTCGAACTGCTGTCGCATCAGATCAAGAGGGGACACGTCGGACTGTTTCGCCTGAGCTGCAACCTGCTGCATTATTTGGTCGAAGGTCTGGTCCTTGTCCTTCGCCATGTCGCTCAGCATTTTCAAGACGTTCACTTCCAGCACGATGTGCATTCCGCCCTGCAGGTCGAGACCAAGCTTGACGCGTTTCAATTTTGCGTCGACAATGCTCGTGGCGTTCTCGTCGTAGTATCTGATACTGTCACCGATGAAAGTCTGTTGCAGACTATCTATATATGTCTGCTTGAGGCTGTCAGGCATCGACGGGAGTGGATGGGAATTCAGATAATCTTCGAATTTCTGTTGTCCCGCAAGTTGAGTAAGTCTTTTCTGGTATGTCGCGCTCTGATAAGTCGGGTAGAGATAATAGAGCGCAAGGGCAATAGCGGCTATGATAAGAAAAATCTTAAAGCGATTCTTGCGCAAAAAAATCCTCCGGAGTTTGAATGTAGAATGAAATCGTGTTTAATATATCAACGCACATGCTGAAAATCAATGAAAGGTGAGGCGGCGGTGCTGGCTCAATTTGACGGCTGCGTCGAAACCTTGCGAAGGTTGCCAGGTAGAAGCTTGGCTACCTTCGCAAGGTAGCTCCGTGTGAATGCATCATTCCTTCACCGGGACGAGGAGAAGAGGAATTTTGCTCGACTTGCTCACCTTCGGAGTGATGCTTCCGTTCCAAAATGCTCCGGCGCCCTTCTTTCCGTGAGTCGCGAGTATGACAAGATCCGCCTTGACTCGTTTCACTCCTTCATTTATTGCGGCAGAAGGTTCCCGTCTCGATGTAAGCGTCGAAACTCTGGTGCCGTCAGACTCGATCTTGCCCTTGAGTTGTTTCAAATACTCTTCGGCATCCGGTACAATCATGTCCATCATTCTTGAAGTCGTGCCCGGCAGCAGCCTGTTTGCCGGCGTTACTTCGCCGGACATGGTGCCGAACTGCGGGATCGCAATTAGAAGATGTACAGTTGCTCCGCATTGTCCCGCCAACACAGCCGCGTAGCTCAACGACTGCTCGTGGTCAGGATTGCCATCAAGAGGAACAAGGAAGTTTTCGAACGAATAAATCTGCGGCGTGAACTTGCGCGGAGGCTTGACTAACATGACAGGCGTGCTCCCAAACGAAATCACCTGCTGCGCGATTGAGCCGAAGAGAATCCCTCTCAGGCCTGTACTTCCATGAGTGCACATGATTACAAGGTCCTGATTCAACTCTTCCGCGTGATCTGAGATACTTTGTGAAACATCACGCACTCCAGCCTCATGGAGATGGCAGCGCACATCGATTCCCGACAGGAGATCTGATGTCGATAAAGATTTCAAATACTTCTCGGCCTGATCCGCGCGCGTCAAGTGGATGTCGCCGTGAATCGTTTCTGGCGCATCTTTTTCGATGACGTGAATCAGCGTGACAGTTGCAGTGATCTTCCTTGCGAGCTGCGCAACCAGCTGGAGGACAGATTCTGCAAGCGAAGAACCGTCAAGGGGCACGAGGAGGTTTTTGATCGGCGATCTAACCAATGAACACCTTATAGATTAAGAACAAATTCAGCGCAACTATTAGTGCCGCGAACACGCATATGACGATCGAAGTCAACTTCCGGTTTACAAGCACTCCCATGATCCTGCTGCTGTTCGTAAAAATTATAAGCGGAAAAATTGCAAACGGCAATCCGAAACTCAGGACAACCTGGCTGACGACCAACGTCCTTGTCGGGTCGAGTCCAATTGCAATGACGACAATCGACGGGATAATTGTGACCGACCGCCTCAACCACACCGGTATGCGCTTATGAAGAAACCCCTGCATCATTATCTGTCCAGCACTTGTCCCGACTGTGGAAGAAGATAATCCGGAAGCGAGGAGTGAGACAGCAAATATCCAGCCGGCGGCCTTGCCGAGAAGCGGCTGAAGTGTGACATGAGCTTCCTGAAGGGTCGCTACGTTTGTGAGCCCGTGCTTGTGAAAAGTCGCAGCGGCCATGACCAGCATAGCCATGTTGACGAGACTCGCGATCCCCATTGCTATGGTAACGTCCAGGATTTCAAATCGGAAGAGCTTGCGGAGCTTACCCGGATCTTTCACAATGATCCTCTGCTGGGTCAGCGCGGAATGAAGGAAGATCGCGTGAGGCATAACTGTCGCTCCGAGGATGCCTGTCGCGAGGAGCACGCTCTCGCTTCCGTTGAACTGGGGGACGACACTGTGATAGAGTATCGTTCCAAATTCGGGCCTATCGAGAATCGTTTCGAGGAGATAGCTCACGGCGATAACGCTTACCATGGCGGTGATCGCTATCTCGAGCGGTCTGAACCCGTATCTCTCAAGACCGAGGATGAGGAATGTGCAGAGCGCGGTAAGCAATCCCCCGATAATGAGGGGAAATCCGAACAGAAGATTAAACCCCACCGCTGCCCCGAGGAATTCCGCGAGATCGGTTGCCATGGCGACAATCTCCATGAGTGCCCACATCATATAAACAACCGGCCGGCTGAATTCATTTCGGCAGTGTTCCGCAAGATTGTTTCCCGATGCGATGCCGAGCTTTGCCGATAGCGATTGGATGACCATTGCCATGATGTTGCTCAGAAGGATCACCCACAACAGAGTATAGCCGAATTCCGAGCCGCCCTGTATATTTGTCGCGAAATTTCCCGGATCGACATAAGCGACGCTTGCTATAAACGCGGGCCCGAGGAAAGGGATCAGTTTTTTGAAAAATCCAGCTCGCGATTCACCTGAAAGTGCGGCGTCTGCCGAGACTCTGGTCCGTACATCAGTCCGCGTAATCGACGAGACGATTGAGTTCTTCAACGCCGACATTATTGATCTTGGTTCAATTTCATTTGGTATTCCACTCAATTGAATTTAAGGTCAGGTGAGAACAATTCCACCGGGTGCGGGTGAATTCTGTCTTTCCAAATTGAACCCGAGATAGTTTGTCGAAGCAGACAGATTTCGGCACAAAAACCTCCATTTGATACATTGTTCCATCATCGATAAATTCTAATGAAGCCAAGGAGATTACAATATGACCGTTGCAATAATCGGGATTGCAACATTTATATCGACGCTGTTCGGAGGACTTTTCGCCCTCAAGTACAGGGACAAGCTCCATCTGATCCTTGGCTTCAGTGCGGGCGCTGTAATAGGCGTAGCATTTTTCGACCTTCTTCCGGAAGCGATCAGTCTGGAGATCAGCGGAACAAAGGCCGCAACGACTTCCATTATGATCGGGGTGGGATTCATTATGTATCTTGTCCTGGATCGCGCCGTGATACTGCTTTCGAAAGCTGACGAGGAGCATGGGGTACTTCAGCATCGTGGCACACTTGGCGCGGCAAGCTTATCGATGCATTCGTTCCTGGATGGGACCGTGATAGGTTTCGCGTTCCAGGTATCAGCAGCCGTCGGTGCAATAGTGACAGCAGCTGTGTTGACTCACGATTTTTCAGACGGAATAAATACGGTAAGCCTGATTCTCAAGGATAACGGCAACAGGAAGAAAGCATCTCTCTGGCTCCTCACCGACGCCCTTGCGCCCGTACTGGGAATTCTCCTCACGCGATTTTTCACGCTTCCGGAAAACATGCTTGGGAACGTGCTTGCGATCTTCTGCGGATTTTTTATTTATATCGGCGCGAGTGAGCTCCTTCCCGAAAGCTACCACGCCCACCCGAAGGTTCTCACGACGGTAATGACTCTTCTGGGAATCTCTATCCTGTACGCGGTAATCCAAGTCGCGAAGGGCTGAACCCCTATTCACCGATGATTTTTATTACTACTCTTTTCCTTCTCTGGCCGTCAAACTCCGCGTAGAATACCTGTTCCCACGGACCGAGATCGAGTTTGCCTTTGGTGATCGGTAAAACCGCCTGGTGGTGAATTAGTGTTCTCTTCAGATGAGCGTCTGCATTGTCCTCACCTGTTCTGTGATGTCGATATTCCGGCTTGAATGGCGCAAGAACCTCGAGCAATTCCATCAGGTCCTGTTTGAGACCCCCCTCCTCGTCGTTCACCCAGATCCCGCTCGTAATATGCATGGCGCTTACGAGACAAAGCCCCTCCTGCACTCCGCTTGCCTTGACGTTCTTTTCGATATCACCAGTTATGTTGACAAGCTCTTTACGGTTCTTCGTGTTGAACCACAAATAATCGGTGTGTGATTTCATGTTTGTCCTTTCTACTGGATCCGTTATGGTGCCGACAATATCGCAAACCCGCGAGCCTTGAGCGTTAATGCCAGCTTATGATCCGTTAAGTGGATCCGGTTTCCGCTCAACGCGTCGATCATGACAGGCGAAGACGCATCTTCGATATCGACTTCGAAATTCTCCAGAGGCTGCTTTGAAAAATTGAAAACGCAAACCACTGTGCTGTTTCCGGTTCTTCTCTCGAATGCAAACACGTCCCGCGGATCGCTAGTCGCAAGAGAATGATATTCCCCCGAAAGTAGCGCGTCGTGTGTCCGACGGATCTCGAGTATTTCTTTATAGAACTCGCTGAAGCGGTTCTTCACTGTCCAGTCGATAGGAACCTGCTCGAATAACGAGAGACGTTCCGGATTTCCGACTTCGTCACCGTTGTAAACGAGCGGCACTCCCGGCAAAGTCGCGATCAAAGCAGCAGTCATACTGTCGCCGGCAGGTCCATACCTCTCTATTGAGGGAGCGTCGAACGCATTCTTGTCGTGGTTCGTGTTGAACCTGAGTCGAAGCGAACCCGAAGGAAATTCGCGGGCTTCCCTATCGAGCACGCTGTCGATTGCGGTCGCTCGCGTCGTTCCCTCGAAAATCTTTCCAAGAACATCGTATATATTCCATGCATAGGTGAGGTCGAATGCTTTCAGGTGCATTGCGGGCCGCGAACCCTCCGCGAGCATCATCACCGGTTTTATGCTGTCGAGCCCGGCGCGCGCTTCATTCCAGAAATCAAGGGGGACCATTTCTGCCACGTCGCATCTGAATCCGTCGATACCGACGTCGCGCACCCAGTATTTCATCATGTCGATCATGTACTGCCGCAGGGCAGGCTTTGAATAATCAAGTTGCGCCACGTCCGTCCAATCCGGATTGGGCGCGATAATATTTCCTGAACTGTCGTGTTTGTACCAGTCAGGATGTTCCCTGATGAGAGGGTTGTCCCAGGCGGTATGATTGATCACGAGGTCGATGATAATATGCAATCCGGATTCATGAACAGCTTTGACAAGAGACTCGAGATCGTCGAGTGTTCCATACTCCGGGTTGATTTTGTAATAATCCTGAATTGAATATGGACTTCCGAACGATCCCTTCCGATGGAGTTTCCCGATCGGGTTGATCGGCATTAACCAGATTACCGTCACGCCCATTTTCTTCAATTCTGGAATTGCCTTTATTACGGACTTGAAACTCTCATCTTTTGAAAATGACCGCGAGTACAACTCATATATGACAGCATCTTCAACCCACTTCGCGCTTTTCCTGGCGTGTTCAAGAGATATTTTTTGTCGGGTGACAGCGGGGAGGCTTGATTTTTGGACGAGAGAAATCGGCCCGTAAATCTTCTCCGTTCCGACAGTGCGATTAAGTCTTACGGCGAGTCTGTTATTCCCAACGGCCGCATATTTTCCCACCTCGAACGAGACGTCTTCCGAATAGCCCGACGACTTTCCGATCTCTTTTCCGTTCAGGAAAAAGGTTGCATCATTATCAATTCCCGAAACATAGAGCAAGAGACTTTCCCCGAGATCCGAGAGAGTGAAATTATTTGTGAACCATCTCGTACCCGGTTCCTCATGACGGATCAAATGCCTCGTCCAATAGTCGGGCAGCTCATACTTCTGCCAACTTCCGTCATTACCCGACCCGGCCATCCAATTTTCTTTTATGCCCGAATTATTCGGATCAGGTTTGAATGTCCAGCCTTCGGTAAGGTTCAACCGGAATGTCTGTCCCAATTCCTTCTCCATCGCACCAGCAGCGGTGACATGTAAACAAAAAAATAGGGCCAGCGACGCGTAACAGCCAGCCCTCGACAATCGAATAAAATTCATTTGCTCAGCGATACTGTTTTAGAAACTCAAGTCTGTCTTTCAATTGGGACGCCGGCATCAGAAGCTTGTCGAGTCCATACACCGCGTCTTTCGGATTGGTGAATGTCAGTTCAAAATCCTTGCTCATAATTATCGCTTCTTCCGGACATACCTCTTCGCAGAAGCCGCAGAATATGCACCTTAGCATATTTATCTCGAACCGTTCAGGATATCTTTCCTTGTCGAGTTCAGTTTCAGCCGCTTGAACTTCTATCGCAAGGGACGGACAAACACGCGCACACAGTCCGCATGCTACGCATCTCTCGATACCGGTTTCATCTTCCATCACGAGGACCGGGCGTCCCCTGAAAACAGGCGGCGGAACCCAGCGCTCTTCCGGATATTGCCTCGTGAACTTCGGTCTGAAGAATGCTCTCATAGTGATCGACATTCCGTGGAGTATTTCGGGAAAGTAGAGTTTCTCCCAGAATGTCATCTTGGGTTTCAATTTATCTCTTCCATCCTTTTGATCGTTTCCGTTGTTATCCATCAACTGCCTCTTATTACTTAACCGCCAGCATGACCGCGCCCGTTCCAATCAGGTTCAGGAAAGCCAGCGGCAGCATGATCTTCCATCCGACGTTCATCAGCTGGTCGTACCTGAAGCGCGGCAGCGTCCAGCGCACCCACATGTAAATGAAAATAAAAATTCCGGTCTTCGCGATTATGGTTGCGACCTGGACGAGTGCAGCAACGTTCGGCGACATTGCCGGGTAGTTGACGTAAGGCAGGGACCATCCACCGAAATAGAGCGTTGCCATCAGGGCGCTCGAGACAATCATGTTTGTGTATTCGGAAAGGAAGAACAGGCCCCATCGCATGCCGCTGTACTCTGTGTGGTAGCCGCCGACGAGTTCCGGCTCCGCTTCAGGCAAATCGAACGGGAGGCGGTTCGTTTCAGCGAACGCAGCAGTAACGAAAACAAGAAATCCGACCGGCTGATAGAAGATATTCCAATGCCAGCCGACTTGCGCTTCGACTATCTTATCGAGTCGGAGAGTTCCGTCGATCATGAGCACGCCGATGATGCTGAGTCCGAGAGAAAGTTCGTAGCTTATCATTTGCGCAGACGATCGCAATCCTCCGAGCAAAGAATACTTGTTGTTCGACGCCCACCCGCTGAGAGTAACTCCGTAAACGCCTAGCGAGGACATCGCGAGGATATACAATATTCCGACATTCACATCCGCGATCATCAGTTTTATCTGCTGACCGGCAACCACGATGTAATTGCCTAATGGTATTACGGCCAGCGCCGCAAGCGCGACCGTTATCGAGATCACCGGTGCGAGTGCGTGGATGAACTTGTTCGCTTTCGCCGGCACGATCAGCTCTTTGAGAACGAGTTTCAGAATATCCGCAAACGGCTGGAATAATCCTTTAGGACCTACCCGATTGGGGCCGATCCTGTCCTGCATATACGCGCTCACTTTCCTTTCGAGCAGGACGAGATAAGCAACGGCTCCAAGTACTACCAATAAGAGAACAATAATCTTTATCAGAGCAACTACCACAGTCATCATTGTACGAACGCTTCTTCTTTGGACTTCTTCAGGAGCGCACCGCGGTCGCCGAGCTTTTGGTAAGACATTCCTTTGAAGGCAGGGATTGTCTGCGCGATCTCGTCGAAGACCTTCTGTGCGGATTGGTATCTCATCTTTCCGCCGAGAAGGCTGCCGATCGCGGACACGATCTCCCACGAGGACCTGACATTTCGGCGTGCGCCCATGTTCCACTTGTCGAACGGGCTGCCGAATTTGTCCAACCTGCTCATATTATACCGTCCAGGCACTCGTTCCTGCTCGAGCGTGGATACCGCGGGCTTGAAGAGCTGAACGCGTCCGAGGAAATTCACGAACGTGCCGTGCTTTTCCGCGAACGTCGCGCTCGGGAAGACGACATCGGCAAGCCGCGTGGTTTTGTTGAGAGTCCAGTGGTTCACAATGAGCAGATCCAGCCGAGCGAGCAAATCTTCGATCTCCTTCGACACCGCTATGTCATCGTCCATGATATATAGAGCCTTGATCTTCCCTGAAGAAATCAGTTCGAATATTTTCCTGGAGTCGATACCTTTTCCCGAGACTACACCGGCTTCACGAGCGCCGAACGTATTTGGCGTCTTATCCGCACGGATCAACATCGTATCGTCTGTGCCATCTTCATGTCTGATAAAATCGATATTCTGAGTGTTTAGAACCTGTCTGGCAAACTTCTGGAGGACATAATTATCCTCCACCGATGCATAGGCGGAGCCGAAAACCGCGATCTCATCTTTGGGAAAAGGCTTGATGAGTTCGGCGGCATGCGCGATCGCCTCGTCCCATCCGACTTCCTGCAGGGTTCCGTCCTTTCGCACGAGAGGAGAATTGATCCGCTCAACGGAATTGACGTCTCTGAAGGAAGTAAGCCTGCCGCTGTCGCACATCCAGTAATTGTTCACATCGGGATTGAAGCGCGGCGTGAGGCGAAGTATTTCATTGTTCCTTACCCAGATGTTTATATTGCAGCCGCGTGCGCAGCCGGGACAGATCCCTTCTGTGGACGAAGTCTCCCACACTCTCGCCTTGAACCTGTAGTCGCGATTCGTAAGCGCACCTACGGGACAGAGGTCGATAACATTCATCGAATAGGGATTGTCGAGATCTTTGCCGGGGAAAGTATCGATATACACTCTGTCTCCCCGCTCGACAAATGTCAGCGTCGGCTCTTTCGCAATTTCATCCATGAACCTGATACAGCGCGAGCAGAGTATACATCGCTCGGCATCGTAGACCACGTTCGGTCCAAGAGGTACCCGTTTTGGTTTCTTATTCTTGGATTCGGTGAATTTGCTTTGACCCGGTCCGTGACTGTAAGTGTAATCCTGGAGATTGCATTCACCTGCCTCGTCGCAGATCGGGCAATCGAGGGGATGATTGATGAGAATGAATTCGAGAATCGCCTTTCTCGCCTCGACCGCCTTTTCGGAATTCACGTGTACCACCATGCCGTCTGCCACCTGTGTCGCGCACGCGATCGCGAGCTTGGGCATCTTCTCGATTTCTACGAGACACATTCTGCAGTTACCTGCAACAGACAGTCCCGGATGCCAGCAAAAATGCGGCACCTCGATGCCTGCCTGAGCCGCGGCACGAATTACGGTCGTGCCGTTCTCTACCTCGACAGTTTTGCCTTCTATCGTTACTTTAGCCATTTATTTTGACCCATCTATTTACAAAAACAAACTAAAAAAATATTTCATGTGCCGCAACTTAACGGCGATGACTCGTTTTGAATCATTCCTGTCACCCCGAACACTGGATAGGAGCACTCCAGTGCAGGCTGGTCCGTCGGAGACGATTCCGCCAGGGTCGGATTTCGGGGTCTGGAAATAGATGCTGAACTGCCGCTCCTTCATTATAGATTCTTAAATGAGGCGGCATCCCGCACCTGCGCGCCGATCCGTCCGCCGAAACGAAATGTAGGCGGAAGCGCTCTGGTGCGTAGGCGCAGGGCGGGACAATCCCGAACAGAAACACTTCGGGACAGGGTTCAGCATGACGAAGCATGTCGAAATGAGTCACTACCAACTTAACGGGATTCGCGAGTCACCTCAGGATTTCTTCGACAGGCGTATAATCGAAATCGAACGCTTCGGCGACGTGTTTGTAGGTAATTTTTCCGTGCGCCATGTTCAGGCCGAGCTTGATTTCGTTATTCTGCCTGACCGCTTTCTCCCAGCCGCTTCCCGCAATCTCAATTGAATAAGGGAGTGTTGCATTCGTGAGAGCGATCGTGGAAGTGAACGGCACCGCGCCCGGCATGTTCGCGACACAATAATGAACCACACCATCGACCACGTAAGTCGGGTTTTCATGAGTAGTCGGGTGACACGTCTCGATGCATCCGCCCTGGTCGACGGACACGTCGATGATAACCGAACCCTCCTTCATATCCTTGAGCATTTCCTTCGTCACGAGTTTCGGTGCTTTCGCACCCGGTATCAGCACGGCACCGATGACGACATCAGCCCGCGATACGGACTTTCGTATGTTGTAAGGATTTGATGCGAGCGTTTGGACATTCCTAGGCATGACATCGTCCAGGTACCGCAGCTTGGACAAGTTGCTGTCGAGTAAAGTGACTCTTGCTCCGAACCCGGCAGCGATCCTCGCTGCGTTCTGTCCGACTACACCGCCGCCGAGGACAATCACGTCGGCCGGCTCTACTCCCGGCACTCCGCCGAGCAGGACACCTCTGCCGCCCATCGGCTTTTCGATATACTTCGCGCCCTCTTGCGGAGCCATTCTTCCAGCCACCTCGCTCATCGGTATGAGGAGCGGAAGCGAATAGTCTGACTTCTGCACGGTCTCGTAGGCGATGCAGATCCCGTTCGATTTCATCATCGCTTCAGTCAGTTCCTTGCTGGCGGCAAAATGGAAATACGTAAAGACAATCTGTCCTTTTCTGATGAGTTTATACTCGGATTTTATCGGCTCTTTCACCTTCATAATCATGTCTGCAGATTCATAGACTTCAGCCGCGGTCGATATGATCTTCGCGCCCGCTCTCTTATACATTTCGTCCGGGAATCCGCTGGCAAGGCCCGCGTTCTTTTCGACAATTATCTTGTTTCCATGCGCCGCGAGCAACTCGACACCTGCCGGAAGCAACGCGACCCGGTTCTCATTTGATTTAATTTCCTTCAGCAATCCGACTATCATTTAGTTTTCTCCTTTTTATGAGGAAGGATCTTAACGCTGGTGATTTTGTCGGCCGCGAGGTATTTCCTTGCGGCGACCGCGATTTCTGCGCCCGTAGTTTTCCCTATCGATTCAAGAGACTCGGACACATCGGACCTTCCCTTATAGTAAAGTGCGTCTCTGGCAAAAAGTGAGGCTCTATCCCACAGATTCTCGAGGGCGAAAACGATTCCTGCTTTCATCTGCGCCCTGGATCGCTTTACCTCTTCGTCTGTGGGACCGTTAATGACAAACCCGGAAATTGTTTTGAGAATTCTGTCTTCGGCCCGCGACACATCTCCCGTCGAAGTGCACGCGTAGATTCCTGCCATTCCGGAGTCCGCGTACGCCGATCCATACGAGTAAATAGAGTACGCAAGCCCTTCTTTTTCTCTAACGCTCTTGTACAATCTGGAGCTTGAACCGTCTCCAAGAATGATGCCGGCCATAGAGGCGGAAAACCGATCAGGATCGTTGAGCCCGGGACCGCGCGCGCCCAGAAGTATATGCGCCTGCCTGCCATATCCGCGGTGTACTGTATAATCAGTCGAGCCGTTGTCGACAGGTTTTTTCCTGATGAAAATTCTCGACGACCTGGGTAGCGATGAAAAATATCTGGTTATCATTTCGATGAGAGTATGCCGGTTGAAATTTCCGGCGATACTTATCACAAGCCTGTCGGCGGTAAATTTTCTGGAATGGAATTCGTGAAGGTCGTCGATGTCGTAAGAGCGAAGTCCTGTCGGTTTCCCGATAATCGGCAGCGAAAGCGGATTGCCCGCGAAAATCTTCTCCTCGATAAAATCCATTCCCCAATCTTCCGGATCGTCCAACGCTTCCTGCAGCTCCGACAAGACCACTTTCCGTTCGTTCCGAAGGTCTTCTTTTTCAAATCTCGGATACAACACGAGGTCAGAGAGAACTCTTATACTCTCTTCGAGATCTTCTTTGAAAACTTTCGCGTAGTAGCACGAAAACTCCTTCGTGGTAAAAGCGTTTATATAGCCGCCGCGATTCTCAATGGCTCCGACAATTTCGTTTGCCGTGAAGTTTTTCGTACCCTTGAAGACCATGTGCTCGATCAGATGTGTCAGCCCGTTCTCGTTTGTCTTCTCGTCACGTGATCCTAGGTTGACCCACACGCCGAGCGCAACGCTTTCGACCGTTGAGATCTCTTCACCGACGACAGTGATTCCGCTGGATAATTTCCGGCAGAAAGGTTCGGTGAAATGATCCTGTTGGGCGTTGGCGTTTGCAGATGAGGTGCGTTTGCGAGTGCGGCCCATTTTCTTCGGGTGATTATTCTGCATTCAAGTCGAAAAATATATTAACCGGACGTGAAAAGTTAAAGGTAAAAAGGTAAAACTGATCGCACGTTTTGCCCGAAACCATGTTCGTTCAATTTTTCGATTGGTTCTTGCATACTGCCTTAATTTCAACCTCAAATGTGCCCTTTGCGAAAATGGAGTCCCGTCGGGTAGGAGGAGCTTCTTCTCGACTCTACGTCTGCTTGAAGCGATTTTTTGTCAGGGGCAGGACTTGGAAAGCTATTCAAAAAATCGCATATAGCTGAGCACGGGACGATCCCGACGTTAGTCGGGACCATTTTCGCGGGCACCCTTTTTGCGCCTCCGATTATTTTACATGCGGCGCATCCGCAGAAGGCGGACTTTCGGTTCACTTTTCCCGTTCAGAAACAACCATACGATGAACGGGATCCCAAAGAGCGGGACTTTTGGGTGAGTCCCGAAGGGATCCCTTCGGGACAAAAGAAAGTGAACAATAAAGA
>DATCTN010000018.1 GCA_036567965.1 Candidatus Kryptoniota bacterium | reverse complement strand
TTTAAATTCAACCACGGGAGGCACGAGAGAGACAGAGGAAAGATATTATTCTCCGTGCCTCTGTGTCTCTGTGTTTAGATTCAACCACGGGAGGTACGAGAGAGACAGAGGAAAGATATTATTCTCCGTGCCTCCGTGTCTCTGTGTTTAGATTCAACCACGAGAGTCACGAGAGACACAGAGGGAAGATATTATTCTCCGTGCCTCCGTGTCTCTGTGTTTTAATTAAAACGAACGCAAGCGCTCTTCTACTTTGACGGAACCTCTTCCACAATAAGCGGCCGCGTACCCCTTACAGTCTTGAACCACTTTGGTATCGCGTCGAATAGTATCACTACTACACACGCCATTATGACTGCTGTCAGTATCAAATTCAGCAAACCCGGCACTTTTGTCGCCGCCGCGGAACTCATCGGGTAATAAATATTCATCATGTTCATCCAGCCCGCAGTCAGCGTCGTTGTGCCGACAAAGAGCATCGGAACTATCGTAACCCACGCATATTTCGCCCGACCTCGGTTTATGATGTAAGTTGTCCCAACAGCTAGCGCGACGGTCGCGAGAAGCTGGTTTGCGGTTCCGAACATCGGCCAAATCGTGGCGACCGTGCCGGTATAAATAAAATATGCCCACCCGAACACAATCACCGCACTTGTCAGGATCGTGCCCGGCATCCAGCGTGCGCTCCCGAACGGCTTGTAAACTTTTCCAAGCGCTTCCTGCAAAACAAACCTTCCGATCCTCGTCCCGGCGTCGATTGTGGTCAGTATGAAAAGCGCCTCGAACATTATCGCGAAGTGGTACCAGTATGCCATTAGTCCGCGTAATCCCGGTATCGAAGAAAATATCTGCGCCATTCCAACCGCCAGAGATACCGCCCCTCCCGCTCTTCCCGCGAGCTGCTCTCCCACTTCCTTCGCGAGGGCTGGAAGATTGGAAACCGTGAATCCCATGACTTTCAGCTGTCCCACGATAGACGCGAACTTGTCGACAGGCACATTGATGGCGAAGTAATCGAGAGGATGCAGGCTTGTCGCCGCGATGAGCGCGAGCACCCCCACGAACCCTTCCGCGAGCATGGCAGTGAATCCAATTGTCTTTATGTCCGATTCTTTCGAGACCATCTTCGGAGAAGTGCCCGAGCTGACGAGCGCGTGGAAACCTGAGATCGCTCCGCATGCGATCGTGATGAAAAGATACGGGAACAATTTTCCCGGTATCACAGGTCCGCCGCCCGACACATAGGCCGTGAATGCCGGCATCTGGAGAGTAGGCGCGACGATTATGACACCGATGGCGAGGAACGCCACCACTCCGAGTTTCATGAACGAGCTCAGGTAGTCCCGCGGCGAGAGCAGGAGCCACACAGGGAGCACCGACGCGAAGAAACCGTACACTGCCATTAATATCGTGAGTGTCCCGCGGTCAAACGTGAAGTAGGGCGCGAGCGAAGAGGTTGCGACTGTCCTGCCGAACACGACGGCGAGTGTGAGAAGTATTACTCCAACTACGGTCGCCTCGGCAGTCTTGCCTTTCCTGAACCTGAACATCCAGAGTCCCATGAATATCGCGATGGGAATTGTCATGCCGATAGCGAATGTTCCCCACGGGCTTTCCGCGAGCGCGTTCACGACCACAATGCCGAGTCCGGCAAGCGCGACTATGATGATAAAGAGGATCGCAAGCGACGATACAATTCCGCTGACCGGGCTTATCTCCGTCCGCGCGATCTCTGCGAGCGACTTGCCGTCATGGCGCACTGACGCGGCGAATATAATGAAGTCTTGTACTGCGCCGGCAATGACGACACCCAGCACGAGCCATAGAAATCCCGGCAGGAATCCGAATTGCGCGGCGAGCACAGGACCCACGAGCGGTCCCGCACCGGCGATCGCGGCAAAGTGGTGACCGAACAGCACCCACTTACTCATCGGGTAATAGTTGTGACCATCATACAGTCTGTGGGCAGGCGTCACGCGTGAATCATCGAGTACCGCCACCTTAGCTGCTATGAAACTGTAGTAGTATCTATATGCAATTACAAAAACGGCGAGTGTAAGAAGCACAAGCGGCATGGCATTCATTGCAGATACCTTTTCAGTTTATCGTTTGGGAGTTTAAGGAATAAATCTGTGAATGTAAAGAAGGCACAGAGGGACAGAGGAACAAAGATGCAGAGGCAAGAAAGGAAAAAAGTAAATAGAGGAAGTCGTATGTTATCCATATTTATGCTCATGGTAAACGAGCTGCTTCGAATAGCGTAAGGTTCGCCCTGTCGCTCTTAACGTATTTGCCGACCGACCTTTTCCCCTTTTTTCCTTTTGTGCCTATGTCCCTGTTTCCCTTTGTGCCTCCTTGCAGTAGTCTCTCCCCCTACTTAAATTGAATAAACTTTCTTTGACAATCCTGGACTGTCTTCAGGACATGTTTGGGGCTGTAGCTCAGTGGTAGAGCATTTGCCTTTTAAGCAAAGGGTCGCAGGTTCGATCCCTGCCAGCCTCACGAAGGTAGCTCCGATTTGTCACAGCCAGGGCGAGAGATTGAAAAATACGTTTGAACTTGCTCTGCGGTTGACTTACTTCAGCAAAGTGCCTCGGATCTTTCCTTCGACATTAGAACTCAGGGTAAAATCGTTAGTAGTCGTAAGGGGCGTTGTGCGTCGTCCAATTGCTGTGTAAAGAGGGAACCATGATTGTGAATGGTTGTTTAGTAATTGAAAGGTTTCACAATCCCCAGCTCTTGCATGAGTGGATTCCCGTGAGAATTCACAAAAATGTAACAAACTCCTGTGCTTTTGGGCACTTGACTGACTTTTATCGATGCGTTAACTTTTTTTGGCGATTAACAGAGGGAGAGGATTATTGAGTTCTGAAAACGGTAGCAACGGGAATGGATTCGTGCCCGGAGATGCATTCGGGAGAACAAATGGGAACGGAACATCTCACCAGCATGGTTTCTTCCAAAGTCGCCCGCAACAGGAAATAACACTCCAGGACATAATCGAAAAAATCTACAGGAGGAAAACCCTTGTAATTCTCGTTTTCGTTTTTGTCCTGACACTTGCCAGCGTATATACGTTCTTAGTTAGGCCTGTATACGAGGCCACAGCGGAAGTACTGATAGCGAAAAACAAGGACGCTTCAAATTCCCTCCTTGGTAACATGAGCGACGTCCTTCAACCGTTCGAGTCTGACGAGAGACGCATCACGAACGAGATGGAAATACTTCAGACAAATTTATTGAGGACAAATGTTGCCGAACAACTACTGGAAAACCCTGTTATAACCATCGGCGGCAAGTCCGACACCATGGAAGTCGTTGCAACCTCAGAGAAGGATGTTGCTAAAGGAAAAGGCAAGATCACGCTTATGGATGCCGTTCTTGCGAGACTTCAAAAGGCCGTTTCGTTTTCTAATGACAGGAACTCCGATATTATAAGCATTTCTGTACGAAGCCACTCTCCTGAAGAGTCCACGAACATTGCGAACACATACACAAAGCAATATTACGACCTTAACCTGAGCTCCAGCAGGAATATGGCCACTAATGTGAGGGAGTTCCTGCAGGGACAATTAACTGACACAAAAAAGGACCTTGATGTTGCAGAGAACCAGCTGCAAGATTACATGCAGACCCAGGGAATCGTCTCACTCGATGATGAGGCAAAATCGCTTATCGATGTGATGAGCACGTTCCAGGCCCAACGGGATGACGTGGTGATTCAACTTACCTCCCAGCAGCAAGTTCTTGAGGCCTATCAGGCGCAATTGAAAAAGATAGAACCGTCGATCGCAGCCAACGTGTCGGACGCGGTCGATCCGTACATTAAACTTTTGCAGGAGCAGATCGCTGAGCTGCAAGTAAGCCGGGATGTTGCTATTTCCCAAAACCCCATGGTCGGCAACAGGGACGTCTATAATCAGATTGTCGCCCAAAGAGATTCCCAGATCGCTGAATTGCGGAGCAAGCTGAAAACGAAGACCGATCAGTTTGTTACAATGCAGGTTATGTCGACCGGCATGACTTCGGTAGATCAGGGGAGCACGGGCACATATGACCCGACGGGCTTTTACAAGGAACTGAAGCTTAAGATCCTCCAGCAGGAGCTCGACATGAGCGCTACAGAAGCTGAGAAGGGTGAACTCGATCGAGTAGTAAAGCAATATGACGTGCAGTTCTCGAAAATCCCAAAGCAGTACATAGGACTCGCTAAGCTAGACAGAACGGAGAAGAGCAGGGAAAAACTATTCCTTTTGATTCAGGACAGTTTCCAGCAAGCACAAATTCAGGAGCAATCCCAATTTGGATATGTTCAAATCGTTGATCCTGCGGTCCCACCGTTGAAGCCGATAAGCCCGAAGGTACCCCTAAACCTAACCCTTGGAATAATTCTCGGATTGGCCCTTGGCGTCGTCTGTGTGTTTGTCCTTGATTATCTTGACAGGAGCGTCAAGTCTCCCGAAGATCTCGAGAGAAAAGGATTAAACGTGCTCGGCTCAATCCCCGTTATGATGGGCACGTCATCTAGCTCGAAAGAAGGAGTCAGCGAAGAGAAGGTATTGAAAGACGGAGTATCTGTTCCCATCCGGCTGATAACTTTCCACAAGCCAACGGATCCCATAGCTGAATCATATAGATCACTTAGGACGGCGATACAATATTCCAGGATTGATAAACCGCTAAAGAGCCTGTTGGTGGTCAGCGCGCTTCCCAAGGAAGGAAAGTCGACGACGACAGCAAATATCGCTGTCACATTCGCGAAGGCGGGACTTAAGACCCTTCTTGTCGATGGAGATCTCCGGAGGCCTATTCAGCATCGCCTTTTTGGGGCTGAGAGGAAGCCGGGCCTTATCGAGTATCTCAGGAATGAAGTCGACCTGAACACAGCTGTCAAGAAAACTTTCGTCGACAATTTATTTCTTCTTCCAACCGGTTCGCTTCCGCCCAATCCTTCGGAGGTGCTCGGATCGGAAGCCATGAAATCGAGCCTGGATATATTTAAGTCCGCGTTCGACTTCGTCATCTTCGACTCGCCACCAGTTGTAGCCGTAACCGACGGTGTTATTCTCTCAAAGCTTACGGACGGTGTCCTGTTCGTCGCGCTTGCCAATAAGACTGAACTCGATGTTCTCGAGAAAGCTTACGCGACGTTGAAACAGGTTAAAGCCGGCATAATTGGTTTCGTGCTTAACGAATTTGATGTCACGAAGGCGTATGGCGCGTATTACCGATACTACAGGTATTACCATTACTACGGACATAAAGAAGAAATAAGAAATCCTGACTTACGATAATTTTCAATGAATATCGAGGAAAGGGCCGCCGAAGTGAAGCAGGATCAGTGCAAGCGCTGGCATGTGATCTATGTCCATGCAAAACACGAAAAACGTGTCCATGACAGCCTGACAAAAAACGGCGTCCATTCTTTTCTCCCCCTCAAAAAAGAAATGCACCAGTGGAGTGATAGAAGAAAGTGGGTTGAGGTTCCTCTCTACTCCGGGTATGTGTTTACCCGGATCGACGAAGGAGAGAAACTGAGAGTCTTTGCGTGCGACGGGTTCGTGAAGTTCCTGTCGAACAATGGCAAGCCGAGCATCGTCCCCGACTGGCAGATGGATTCCATCAGAAAAATAACGGCCTTGTATCCCGCACAGGTTGAGTCCCTCACCGAAGGATGCATTGGCAAGAGTGGAGAAATCATCGCGGGCGTTTTGGCTGGGTTGCGTGGAGAGATTGTTGAGATTTCGAACGAGCATTATTTTACTATCAGAATCGAAGGCCTTGACAGAGTGTTGGCTTTGAAAGTGCCGGCTGATTCAATCCGTATTTTTGCTTGCAAGACCGTCCCATCAGAATTAAACCACTCGGGAAAAGAGAACATCTCGGCTTAGCCAGTAGAATTTCCCGCGCAGATACCTAAGTCCCTACTGCGAGGGCGCAGGCGCGCTTTCTTTGCCGGGTCGATAAATATTCTTGCAACCGGCGGTGTGACTGAGATGGCGAAGCTGTAGGCAGACATCAGGACGCCTGTTCCGCCAAGAGCCCGGCATTCACAATCATTTTTATCCGGTGCGAAGTCCGATGAAATTCTGAGCGCTGGGAGGCGCTAATAAACCTGATTGGTTGTTGGAATTTAAGACGGGAGACAATCCCTGATAGAGGCGAACCAGTCATCTCTCTTGAATTGGATTGAAGTTCGATGTTTGGATTGAAGGTGGTTTCACTAAAATGCCCGCTATGAAAACCGGAACTGTGTATCGTACTACACTCCTGCTTGCTATGTTCTATTTCTTCTTGCTTGGGTTGAATGTCAACGCCCAGGAATTGCTTCACCCCACGACAGTCGAAGATTTTGAAGAATCGAGCGGATCGGGTTTCCAGGTTTACTCGTCGAGAGGATGCTCTCTGAAGCTGAGCTCCGAGTATTTTGTGATTTCTGGAAAACAATCTGCCGAACTTGACGTGTCAAATCTGAATGTCGATCCATCACACCCGCCGGGATTCTATGTGCGCCCGTCAAGTTCCGACTGGTCGTCCTATCAGGCGCTGGTGTTCGACGTGGTAGCACTCCCTTTGGATTTCAGTTCCGGCATCAACATGATTGTTCAGCTGAAGTCGCCAGGAGGCGGTGAAGGATTACGGACCTATCAGTTCACCTTGACTCCCGATGTGCCGACGCGCGTCGTCGTCAACGTGAGCGACGTAGCTTTCAGAGACCGGATCGCAACAATCTTCTTCGGGCCGTTGACTTCCGGCTCGTTCTTTATCGACAACGTTCAGATAGCTAAGGAGAATGACAATCGCCCCGGGGTCGCTCTCTCGTCTTTATCGGAGCAGGTACGTTTACCTTTCCAGGTCTCCTTCGGATTAAGTCAGGACGGGGCATTCACTTACGCCGGGACATATTATTACAATCCGCTGGCACCGTTGATTATTCTGCTGAAGCCAAGTGTTCCCACGGGAGGAACTACTGCCATTTCCTGTAAAGGTGCGAACGGTGAAAGTCTGCTTCAAACTCAGGTCACCTTTAATTCGGGCGACACTCTTCACGTCACGCAGGTCCGCGCGACAGGAAGCGGATCACTGACTGTAACCGTCGGGTCTCTCACCAAGAAGATCGCCATTAAGGACATCTCCGGGCTCGCTTCTTTGCGCCAGGAGAATGACAGGGGAGTCGCCCGGAATTTGACCAGCAGTTCTGTCTTTCCTGCAGGACGCAGACTAGTTGTGGCGTACGCCGGGATGAAGTACAATCTAGACGGCGTACCGGATATCAAGGAAATGGTGTCGCGGCTGAAAGACCTTGGTGTCAATTGTTATGCTTATCTGATTTATCCTCACCCCGCACAGGACTTTGCGGCGCTTCCCGATTTCTGTTCGCTCGCGCAGAGCGCCGGCATAGAAGTCTGGGCATACCTTGTACCGCCCAGCGAAGCGCCCACGGTTTCTTCGAAAAACAACTCGGATCAGAAGTATCCGCCGTTCGGACTTGACTACGTCAGGTGGGCAAAAGAGATTGCTAACATCTCGAAAAGCCATGCGAACCTGACTCTATGGATGATCGATGACTTCGACAGGAATCTCAACCTCTTCACACCTTCATACGCACAGCAGGTAGTAAACGCGGCGAAAGCTATAAACCAGTCTCTGTTGTTCGGGGCGGTTATCTATCATGAGGATCTGAAGACGATCAATATTAGTGCATACGCTCCGATCATACAGGCTGTGCTTTGGGGATACCAGGATAATGCGCAGCTCGATCCGGTCTACGGTATTTCGGCTTCGAGTCTCCCGATCGAAATCAACGATTACTGGAAGACATTCCCGAATGCCCTGGTGATCCCCTGCATTTATTTCACCCCGCATTCATCGTGGTCGGGGAGAAAGGCATCAGCGTCATATCTACAGGATGCGCTTTCGAAAGCGATCACCGATGCCGGGATTGTTTTTGTCTACACGACACCTTCTCCCGGCACACCGAATTATGATATTGTCAAGAACTTCTGCAGAAGCACACTATCCAAATAGCCGCCCGACATCTCAAGATTGACTCTCCTTCCGAATATCGTATCTGATGATCATATCCGACGCTGGAATAAATCCAGAGTATAAAGCTCCTTTGTTGTGGGAGCATCAGAGTTTGATTCACAGTCGATCCGTATTGCGTCAGCAAGGGCTGATCGGTAAGGGAACTACTGATTGATTAGGAAAGCACTTCAGTTCATTCGCCGCGGCGATAACCGCCAGGTGGCATCGAACGTGTTCTCTCTCTCCGTGCTCCAGGCGGCGAACTCGATACTCCCGCTTATCACAGTCCCGTACATAGTCCGGGTGATAGGTCCCAATGATTATGGGATCATATCATTTGCCCAGGCGTTCACAACTTATTTCGTCCTTCTGATTATGTACGGCTTCGACTTCACCGCTTCAAGGGAGATCGCTCAAAACAGGTCCGATCCGGGGAAGATTAGTGAAATTTTCTGGACTGTGATCTGGAGCCGGGCATTCCTGTTTTTCATTTCAACTGCTGCTTTTCTCGCGGCGCTCTTCTGGGTACCTCAGATCCGCGAGAACATGTCCGTGATGGTCGTTAGTTATCTCTATGTAATTGGAACTGTAACGTTCCCGACATGGTTCTTTCAGGGCATTGAGAAGCTCGGACTCCGCGCTGTCTTCACCTTCATCGTGAAAGTAATAACCACCGCAGGTGTGTTTGTTTTCCTCCACCGGGAGGATCAATATATCGTTGTTCCTCTTCTTCTGTCCGTCGGTCAGGTCGTTGTCGGCGTTCTGTCACTTGTGTACGCGTCGCAGAAGTATGTGGGTAAAGTGGTCTTCCCACGGATGGCGGAGGTTTGGTCACAACTGAAAAGCGGGTTCACACTATTCGTGTCGACCGTGTTCGTAAATTTCTACACGGTCTCAAATACAGTTATACTCGCATTCTTTGCCACAAAGGAAAGGGTCGGTTTCTTTGCCGCGGGGTCGAAGCTAACGATAGTTCTCCAGAGTCTTACAATAAGCGCTCTTTCTCAGGCGATGTTTCCTCACATCGCGAAGATGATGAAGGAGAGCAAAGACAGAGGTATCATGGCGCTGAAGAAGCTGACGGTTGGAATGGTAGTGACAATGCTGCCGATCTCCCTGGTCACGCTCCTTTTCTCTCAGCTTATCGTGAGGATTGTGTTCGGGTCACAATTCGGTCCGACGGTCGTTGTTCTCAGGCTTCTGTCATTCTTCCCGCTGATAACGGGACTCAGCGCGGTCTTCGGGATCCAGGGGCTTCTGAATTTGAATCTGGACAAATCATTTCTCAGGATCATCCTGATCGGTTCTGTCGTCAATTTCGTTCTGAACTGTGTACTAGATTCATCCATGAAGGAGTTGGGCGCGGCTACGTCCTGGCTCATAACTGAAACATATATAACGGCCGCTTTTTATATTGCACTGAGGAAAGTGAACGTAAATCTTTTCGATGCCTCTCTCTATCGACAGTGGTTGTTCAAGGAAGTGGAAGGCAGGGAAGTGTGAAATGTGGTCAGACTGTGAAGTAGGTAGAGGATGACGGAGGCTCTGGGCCTGTTGTGGGACTACATTCCGGTCCCCATTCTTGCTCTCGATTTCATACTCATGATACTTTTGTACCGGCGGATGAAGGACAGGTTCGTTCTGCGTCCGATCTTCATCATTCCGCTGATTCTGCTCATCTATCCGATTCTCGGGACGCTGAATCTTGCGTTGGTGCAGTCACTAGCAGGGTTCTACGTCGCGATCAATCCGTATAATGCGAACAGATTAGTGTTCCTGTCACTCGGGGCTCTCATTCTCTCTCTCATTTTTTACAAGTCAGAGGCCGCGCCAAAGCCTGCTATTGTGAGATTTGATGGCACCAGTCTAATTATTTGGATTATCTGGGGCACAGCCATCGGCACCGTATTCAACGCCGTGAATTTCTATGCGATCGGCGGAATCCCGATCTTCTGGTCAAACCTAACCGGCAATGAGCGGTTCGAGGTCGCGGGGTTGCTTCCATTCGCAAAGTTCCTTGCATTCAGTTCGGCATTGCTGACTCTCAACTTCATCTATTTGATTAGAGGCTATAAACCGCGACTTATTAATATTGCCTGTATGATCGTGAATGTGATCATAAGCGTGGGCATCGGTTCCAGACATCTTGTATTTCTGCCCCTTGTCATGGCTGGAATTTACTTCATGCTTCTTAAACGTATCTCGTCCAGAGTGGTACTCTATTCACTCATCGGGGTGGCTTTCTTGTCTTTCTTCTTTGAGGTGCTTAGGGGACAAACCACGATAGCCGGTTCTACGTCGGACGTTGCATCATCACCGGCGGCGAACACGCTTGGATTTCTCTACTCCATGGGAGGTGAGTACAGAGATTTTGTGCTCCTAAGGAATTCGTACCATTATACGGATTTTCTCTACGGGCAAACAATACTTCCCATTTTTACGAACATAATACCGAAACAAGTTTTCGAATTGTTCGGAATGGATAAGGCGGCTTACTCGGTCTATTCTGCTTATGTAGCCCAAAACATTTGGGGGGCTGATACCGGTATTCGTGTCGGGATATGGGGAGAGTTCTATATGAATTGGGGAGACATCGGCTTGTTCCTAGGATTCATCGTCTACGGTTTCCTGCTGCGGCTGCTCGATAAGAAGATTCTCTCTGACTTAGCCAGCGAGCCCAAGATGTTGTTTTACGCATTCATCTTCACACTGTTCTTCTTCAGCATCATCGGAGCGTGGGCCACCTTGGGCGACACTATAGAGGTCTGGGGAGTGATTTATTTCTTGGTATCCAGATTTGTTCGACGAGAATCTTACGAGATGACTACGAACGTCCCGCAGCCAGTGCAGGCCTAGCGGATAAAAGACGACCCAAATGGACATCCCAGACCTCACAATTGCGATCACGTCGATGGGCGACATGAAGTTCTTGGACCCATGTTTAACGTCTATATACAGTTTCGCAGCGGATCTCAAATTGGAATTAATAGTGGTCGCCTACAAATGCGATCGATCAAGATTGGTCGAGCTGAAGCATAAATTTTCTCCTGTTCAATTTGTAGAAATAGGCAAGCTGAATGGATATTCTGAGAACATGAACGTGGCGCTCAGGCAGGCTCAGGGGAAGTACTCCATGGTCTTGAACGACGATACGTACTTCTCGGACAACTGTCTCCAAACTCTCGTTGAAACGTTCAAAGAAAAACCCGATGCGGCATTTGTTTCCCCGGTGATATTGAATTTCGATGGTACCGTTCAGATGTACGGACGACCGGGTCTGGGAATTTGGGAATGGTTTTGCGCCGCTTCCAAACTAAACAGACTGTTTAATAGATCCGTACCTTCCCACGACTCACGCGGGGAAATTACTATTACTCATTGCGTCTCGGGTGCCTGTTTTGTGGCGAGATCGGACGTACTTAAACGGCTTAATTATTTTGACGAGTACTATTTTGGAACCCCGGATGACGCAGCGTTGTCGACGCTTGCCCAACGAGCCGGCTACAAGATTTATTTAAACCCCCGGGCACACGTTTATCACTATGGGTCTGCGAGTGCAAAGGCGGTTCACGCGGCTCTGATCCCTGCATATAAACAGGGCGAGTACTACTACTTCAGGACATATTATGGAGCACCAGCCGCATTCGTGGTGAGGTCTTTATCGCTCGCTATTTTCATTTTAAAGGCCGCTTACTGGAAGTTGAAGAAAGCCGATGACAGATCTCATGCTATGCTTCATGCGAGCCTGAATGGCGCTAGGTTCGCATTTAAAGACCTCCGTCCAAAGGATGTCTTCGAAAGGTTGTCTCGGGGACTGTAGAACGATCCGTTCCATAACCCTTCAATAAGATGAGAATCCTCTTTGTCACATCGGCCTATCCGACTGATGCTAATCCCAAGACACACATCAACATAAAGCTTCAAGTCGAATCGCTTCGCGGTATGGGCATAGAATGCGACGTATGCGTTCTTGAGGGCAATGGCTATATCAAGTACTTAACGGGGGTGTCTCAGATCAAGCGCCAGTTGCGAATCAGGAAGTACGATGTGATTCACGCATTTTATATGTATGTCGGTTGGGTAGCGAGGCTTAGCTCATCTTTGCCGGTAGTCGTGACGTACGTTGGTAGTGACGTGTACGGCAAATGCCGAGCTGATGGCAGTTCAGTAAAACTCAGCAGGATAGTTCACGTTGGATTAAGCAAGATACTCTCCAGGCTTTCATCTGCAAGCATAGTTCAATCTGCGCGCATGGCGTCTCTTGTCTCCAAAAAATCCCATGTAATTCCAGAAGGACTTGACCAAAGAGTATTCTTTAAAAGGGCTTCGAATAGGGAAGATCTTTCGCTCTCACCAAAGACGTTTTACGTACTGTTTGCCGGCACGAAATCAAACGGCGTGAAGAGATACTGGCTTGCTAATAAGGGAGTGTCCTTATTGCGTGAAGAGTATCAGAATGTCTCACTGATTGACATAGATGGTATCTCTCAGGATAGGGTATCATTATATATGAACTCGGTCGACTGCCTCTTAGTCACCTCGTCGCACGAGGGAGGTCCCCACGTCGTGAAGGAGGCACTTGCATGCGACCTGCCAGTGGTGTCTGTTGATGTGGGATACGCTAAGGAACGTATCGATAGCGCGGACAATTGTTTTATTGTGGAAGACACACCCCGCGCCATCGCCGATGCACTGGAACAGGTTTATCTTTCGCACCGTAGATCGTTTGACGGGCACACCAAGATCCAACATCTCTCACTTGAGGCGACAGCGAGCAGAATAGCACGGGTTTATGAGACCATCACAGGCCTTCCATCCAACCACGATCGGAATTGAATCAACCTATCTTGTACCACGAAAATTTTCACTTAATTTATCCCTGGGGAAACAAAGCTTGGCAGGAAATTACCATCTGCGGCATGAGGGATCCAAAGATTTATGACTAATGATGAGATGAATGCGCAGCATCTGCCCAAAAGAGTTGCCATGGTTGTCCATGCCTACTTTCCCGTAGGCGAAGCTAGGGTTAAGAGGGAGGCTGAGCTTCTGGTCAGGAACGGCGTTGAAGTAGTCGTCTTTTGTTTGCGCGACAAAGATCAACCCCTCCGAGATCTCGCCAACGGTGTTCACATAAGGAGACTGAGAGTCAAAAGACACAGGGGGGCATCTCTTGTTGTCTATCTGTTCGAGTACATTGCCTTCCTTTTTCTTGTCTCTGTTAGTTTGGTCCCTCCGGGTCTCATAAGAAAATATGACGTGATCCAGTTCCATAATCCGCCTGACTTCCTTGTCTTCGCGGGACTCATACCGAAACTGTTTGGAACAAGGCTCGTTTTGGATATGCATGAGGTCCTGCCTGACCTCTTTCTGAACCGATGGAAACTGAACAAACGCAGCTTGGTCTACCGAGTTGTCTGCCTGGCTGAGAGGTTATCCGTGGGTTTCGTGGATGAGGTCATGACGGTAAGCGATCCTGTGAAGGAGATTCTACAGTCTAGAACAGGGAGAAACGACATTAGTATTGTAATGAATGTTATCGACGACAATTTATTCTCCAGGGAGTCCTTGGTCAGGACTGAGAAAAGCGGGGCCCTCAGAATGGTGTACCAGGGCATTCTGGCAAGATGGTACGATCTCACTCTCGTACTAAGAAGTGTGAAAGTGCTGTCTGCAGAATACGATCTTCGCCTCGATATTTTCGGCGATGGTCCCGATGCGCAGATGCTTAGAGGTTTGGTCGCGGATTTGGGCCTGGAGAAAGTCGTGAAGATGTATGGTCTCCTCCCGATCGAGAGAATCGCAAGAGAGATTCAACTCGCCGACATTGGGCTCGTCCCCATGGTGAACGCGCCCTACTATTCTGATCTCGCCATTCCGACAAAGCTGCTCGAACTGGCAGAGGCAGGAGTACCGGCGATGGCGCCGCGTCTTCCTATCCTCCAGCGGTATTTCGATGAGGACATGGTTCAATACTATGACCCCGGGGTGGAGGGCGATTTCACGGACAAGTTGAGAATGTTGATTGCCGATCCGGTCCTTCGAGCCTCGGTAGCTAAGAATGTAAGGCGGTTTACTCAGCGTTATTCCTGGCAAAATCAGGGAGAAGTGATGCTTGACGTAATGAGACGCCTTGCATGAAAGACCCGGTTCGATCCCTGGTGGACGCTGAATGAATCTCGACGTGCTCCTGACCGATGGTCATTACAAGCACACCTATGCGATGGCCCGGGCGCTCAAAAGCAAGAATCTGAAAGTTGGGGTTCTGTGCAGTCGGTATCTATCCATGACTCTTTTCTCGCGGATTGTCGACAAGAAATTCCTCAGGCGGGAAATATCTCATGCGGGTAGTGCAATCAGGATCGCGGAAGCGTATAGTAACGTCCTGCTTGAGATTCTAACGAAAATTCAAGTCGACGTCCTACTCCCGGTGGGCAATCTGGCTTTTCATACCGTGAGCAGTAATCTGAATGGCCTGACCAAACTTACGCACGTTGCGATCGCGGATGAGAAATCTATTGCAATTGCACAGGACAAAAGAAGAACTTTCAAATTCGCTGAAAGCATCGGAGTACCCGCACCGAAGACTTATTATCCTCAGAATTGCCAAGAACTGTCGGACCTTCGGGACGCTATTCACTTTCCATGTGTCCTCAAGAAAGCGAACTATGATGAAGGCGGTGTGGTTTACTGCAACAACTTCACAGAACTTTCCGCATCCTTCGCGCGTCTCACCGAGAACTATCCGGCGGATAAATCTTTTCCCATTATCCAGGAATACATCAGAGGTAAGGGATTCGGCTTCTACGCTCTGTTTGATAAAGGCAAGTGTATCTCGTACTTCATGCATGAAAGACTTCACGAGTTTCCTATAACGGGTGGAGCCAGCACTTTTGCCAAGAGCTTCTACGATCGGAGATTGCTTGAGGCAGGCCTGCTTATACTTGAGACGCTCAACTGGCACGGCGTCGCTATGGTGGAGTTTAAGAAAGATGATTCGGACGGCGAGTTCAAGTTGATGGAGATTAATCCAAAGTATTGGGGCTCTCTCGAATTGAGCTTCCAGGCCGGCATAAACTTCCCTTATTTGCATTATCTTCTCGCTCTGAATCGACCCATTCCCGAAAGCTCATACACGCCGGAGGTATATTTTCGGTGGGTTTGGCCGCACGATGTTTTATGGTCAATCCATTCCTCGCGGACACAGAGAGCGGAATTTAGAAAGCTGAGAAGGCAGGTCGTCATTCATACTGATGTACATTTTGATGATCCACTTGTTGTGGGATTCAACGTTCTGAATACCGGATACAAGATTATACGTGAAAAGAAATATCCTCATGGATTGGCTAAAGAATAAAGTCGTAGTGTTTCACGTCCACACGCGCCACTCGTTCGACTCCCTGATCGATCCGGGTGGAATGGTGGATGCCTGTATAAGGAACGGCGTTGAGCTACTCATAATTACTGATCATGACACGATCGATGGCGCATTGGCTGCACGAGAGTACGTGCATGATCGCGGGTTCCGGAATTTCGAAGTGATAATCGGTGAGGAAGTATCGACTGATATCGGAGACATCATTGGCTTTCCGCTTAATGTTGCAGTGCCTCCGGGCGACTTCTTCACCGTCTGCGGAAATATAAAGCAGCAGGGGGGCCTGGTCTGTCTTCCGCATCCTTACCGCTCTCATGACTTGTTCAGAATTCACGAAAGAGACGTTCAGGATTCGATTGATTTTATCGAGACATTTAATTCGCGCCTCAATCCCAAATTCAACGCATATGCCGAGCAACTGCGTCTCAAATTCGGAAAGTTTGCACTTGCCGGTACGGATGCACATATCAAATCCGATCTGTGTCGGGTTCCTTTTAAGCTTGATGATCAAATGAAGATGCAGATGGTTCGGAAAGGTCTGACACCGAAAAGAAATCTGCGAATGAGTCAGGGAATCGGGTCGTGGAGAAAGAGAGCTTATCTCGACATCCCAAAATATATTTTCCTGGCTGCGTTTAATAAGTGAATCGCCCGCCGGTATGTTTAGCGTAGCATTGTCGCATGACATTGATCGGACTAGAAAGTCCTTTCAGTACATCTCGCATTCTCTGAAATCGTTGGCGCGGTTTCAGTTCGGACGTCTTTTGTACCATGTCAGGTCGCTCTTTCTTGAAGAGCCGTACTGGAACTTCAAGACAGTCATCGACATAGAGAACCGTTATGGAGTGAAGTCGACCTTCTTCTTTTTGAACGAATCTATTCCGTGGCATCCGCTCCAGATCTCGAACTGGAAACTCTCGTTGGGCAATTATGACATCCGCGATGAGCGCATTCAGGAGATGATAAGATATCTCGATTCGAATGGATGGGAGATTGGCGTCCACGGTTCCTATCGCTCATTTCGAGATGTAAATCTCTTGACAGAGGAGAAACGAGTCCTTGAACGAGTTGTCGGACACTCGGTTGCTGGGATTCGGCAACATTATCTCAACCTTGATGACAAAACGTGGCGATTGCAGAGCAAAGCTGGATTTCTTTACGACGCCTCATATGGCTATACTCGAGACATAGGTTTCAAAGGAGGAAAACGTGGCGTCTTCTCTCCACCCGGCGCTCCAGGCTTTTTCGTTGTTCCTCTTCCCCTGATGGATATATGTGCTGTATTGCAGCCTTGGAAAAAAATCGTCTCCGTGATCGATGAAGTTGAATCGAGCGATGGGGTGCTAGTTTTGAACTGGCACCAGGAAAGAATGAACGAAAACGAATTCCCCGGTTTCACTCATCTCTATATACGCATTATAGAGGAATGTTTGCATCGAGGCGGGACATTTCGTACTATTCACCAATGCGTGAACGCCCTGCGATCCATTTGATTCGATGAGGATACTGTTCGGAATTCGCTCAACTTCCAGTTTGGGGGGTCGTTAGATCTTAGCAGGCCGCGCGCAAAAACCGCGCTAAACTGCGGCTGGAGAATGCCAGCATCAGCCTGGATTGAATACCGAATCGGGTCCGGTAATTTAGACAGAGAACGAGATTAATTAAGCGCTAACCACGGTTTTATTGCCTTCCAGTTCCAGCATGGCGGTCGATCCCGTGAGTTTTTCGTGACATTGTCTGCATCTTATCAAATTCTTGAGCAAGACTCTGAGGTGTGATTGAAGTTATGATCAAATATATCTCTTTTATCTGCGGTCTCCTCACCCTTGAGTGCGCCTTATGGGCCGTACCACGAACCCTTGAAGCTCAGTCATACGTATCAAACGTCCCGAATAATCTCAAGATCGGCGGAGTCAGTTTCAGAGTGGATGACGATCACCCCATCAGTGAGTGGTATTCCTACGCAAAGGTTTTCGACAAGTACGGTTATCATTTCACGTTCGCGCAAAACCTGGAACTGGAGCAGGGCGTCGAAGATTATTTTCAAATGATAAGAAACCTCCAGGCAAGCGGACACGAAATGGCTGACCACACGCCCAATCACAATACGCTTTTCTTCGGAGTAGACGACACAACGGCCTATTCGGGCGCTCCCGGAGTAGATCACATTAACGGCAACACCGTCTGCCTCACTTACGACCATAACATCGATACCTCTCTCTACAACGGTCAGGCTGCACCAGGCGGATGCGTCATTAGTATCATAGGCGGAATGGCATACAGCATCGATCCGGGGGCTTTCAGAGATTTCGTGAAAATGAACGGCACTCTCTGGGGCATCTATATCCCGGGGACGCATCAACTCTACAGCATCGGTGACCTCTCGAACGTTTACGCGTCGGACTCCACCAACATCGACACGCTCAAGCTGCTCAGCTATTGGTGGGAGACTGTTCCCATCAAGGACACTATGGGCGTTTGGTGCCACTTCGTGGGGGAATATAATGTCAAGGTCACCACCGCGGCACTCGAACTCCTCGCCGACAGGACGCTTCAGCTTTGTGATGCCCACAGCTTGGCAAGACCTGCCACTTGGATCCAGCCTGGAGGAATGTGGCCTTTTGCTCAACCCACTCAGATAGAACAGATCTACGGAAACGAGCGAGGGTACACTTCAGCTGAAACGTTTCCAACCGCCAGTCTGAAATGCTACGATCAGTCCGGCTCGAGTCAGGACACCAGATTCAGGATCAATTGGGGCGATTTCTACGAGGACCAGTGGGAGCTCAAGACTGTCGAATCCGTGATTGCCGACAATGTGGCACGGCACTACTTCCTTATGGGTCATAGCCACTTCAATGAACTACTTGGAGGTTGGAATGGTTATGTCTCCCGCATGGACAGCCTCCTGGCGTGGTGCCGTCAGAATTCTAGTCGAATCCAGGTACAGACAGTCGGGGAGATGACGCATCTTCTCTATGATGTTCCTCAGGACCCATATGTGAATATAATGCCTCCGCTGAATGTTGACCTCGATAACAATCAAGTTCCTGACGGATACTGGATGAGTCCGACGTCCGTGCTGGATAGCACCGACGGACTCCTATCCGACGGTGGATACAGCCTCTCCGTTTCAACGAAAGCAACTTTCTGTACGATCACCGACCTTGCAGGCGTCGAAAAGGGACAGAACGATTTCAGTATCTGGACAAAGGGCGCAACCGGGGACACTATAACCGTAACATTCTCAATGACCGGTTATCCAAATCAGGTTTACACATTTCCTGCGACGAGTGCTGGTTGGACAAACTACACTCTCTACCGATCTGCGAACCATGATACCAGCCTTGTGATCCCTAGCGATGTCTCAACCCTAAACATCGCGGTGATTTGCACAAGCTACAAGAGTGGCACGGTCAAGGTGAGCGGAATGCTTCTTAGGAAGAAGATGACACTTCCTATCAGTATTCTTGGTTTGCCGGATACGATGGCTACCGTCGGCAGAAATTTTTCCACACAGTTGGTGACTGCGTGTATGTATCCGGCGGATCCCATTTCGTATCAGCTCCTGACAGCGCCTGCCTGGCTGCAGATCAGCGCCAATGGCACGCTCTCAGGCGTAGCTCCAGTGGTACCGGGTGTGTTTGCCGTTTCAATCGTTGCAGCCGACCAGCATGGCGACACTGCTTCTATCACTTCTGCAATACATGTCGAAGGAGTTCATCCCTCGGCAATTCAGATCGTTTCTGCTCCTGACTCTGTCGTCGCACCCAACGCAACGTACTATTCACCCGTCTATTCAATCGGTGTCGATGTGAATGACACCCTGACCTATACGCTTCTCACCGGTCCAAGGTGGTTGTCCATGATGGCCGACGGAATCCTCTCGGGAATTGCTCCCATTACCGACTCGACGACACATCTCGTCACCATAGTTGTGCGAGACCAGTTCGCAGATGCCGACACGCAATCCTACTGGATAAGCGTCCACCCGATTGTCGTGGATTCGCTTAATTATTCCGATTCTCCTCTCAACCACGGCTGGGTGGCGAGTCTGGCGAGCGGGACGATATCTGTCGGTTTTGACTCCACGATCCATGCGAAGAAGCTAAGCGTTTCTTCTCAGAGCGGCCTGGACTTCGGCATTGACAAATACGGCCGCTGGCTTGCGAATACCGTCACCGCTTCTGTAAAAGGCAGCTCGCCTTATCTCTTGAGAGTATGGCTGGTGGATAACAACAGCACTTCGACATACATTAGCTACTATCCGGGGAGCGGTGCATCTATGATCAATCCGGACAACACAATTTCAATCTATATTGGGAACGCGGCAAGTTCAGGGAGCTGGACGTCATTCGCTAGAAATCTCGACCTCGACCTGACCAGCGTCAAGTGGGGAAGTACGGTCCGTAGAATACTTGGGTTTTCAATAAGAGGTTCGGTGCAGGTCGCTGATCTGAACTTCGGTCAGGATGTGAATGACTCAGCGGTCCCGCCTGCTTTGAAGGTCGCCTCCACTTTCCAGCTGGTTCAGAATTATCCCAATCCCTTTAATCCGGCGACAACGATTTCATACTACCTTCCTCTTCAGAGTAGCGTGTTGATTCGAATTTACAATGTTCTTGGCGAGAGGGTGAAAACAATTCTGGAGCGCAGCAATGTCGCTCACGGCGATCATTCCGTTGTGTGGCGAGGTGATACCGACTTCGGGACGATGGTAAGCAGCGGCGTGTACTTCTGCCAGATGGAAGCAACCCCGACCAATGGCGCTCCGAAATTCGTCGCTGTAAAGAAGATGCTCCTTCTGAAATAATCAGATCTTCGGCGATTTCGCAATACGTTGTCTTCCCGGTTCTGAGCTGAAATATATCGTGTGCATTTGCCCCGATTTGCCCGAAAATCGAACATGATGGCATTCCGTCGGGTCCGAATTCGAAGACTCCTCGACTTCCCCGTTTACAGTTTCTGATTCCCCGCGGCACCACTTTTAATAAACAAGAATTAAATTGAACACCCAAAGGCAAGATTGAACAAGACACTCTTCGGAGAATTGAAATGAAAGTCCCGTTTCTCGATTTGAAAGCTCAATATCACTCAATCAAGAAGGAGATCGACGATGCTGTAATCGGCGTGTTTGAAAGCACATCATTTGTGCTGGGAAAGACCGTTTCAGATTTTGAAAAACGGTTCGCCGATATTCACGGTGTGAAACACTGCGTAGGTGTAAGCTCAGGGACAGATGGAAATCATATGGCGCTTTGGGCACTCGGTGTCGGGCCCGGAGATGACGTGATCGTTCCCGCCAACACTTTCATAGCAACGGCCTGGGGTGCAACACTCTGCGGTGCGAAACCCGTTTTCGTTGATTGCCATCCCGAGAGCTACAATATCGATCCGGAAAAAGTAGGACCCGTGATAACACCTCGGACAAAAGCAATCGTCGCCGTTCACCTCTACGGACAGTCGGCTGACATGGATGGAATCAGCTCTCAATTATCAATCATGAATTTTGAAGTGAGTGAGCCGGGCGTCTTCGTGAATCGGAAATCGGGGCAGAAGATATTTCTAGTTGAAGACTGCGCGCAGTCGCACATTGCGGAGTACAATAAAAAGAAAGTGGGCGGCCTGTCGAAGGCCTCCTCGTTCTCGTTCTATCCCGGGAAGAACCTCGGTGCGTACGGCGAGGCGGGAGCTGTCGCGACGAACGATGACGATCTCGCAAGAAAATTCAGGATGCTGAGAGATCATGGCGCGGAAGAAAAGTACGTTCACAAATCGTTCGGGCACAATTACAGAATGGAAGCAGTGCAGGGGGCAGTGCTCGGTGTGAAGCTGGGATATCTTCAGAGTTGGACAGAAGCCAGGAGAAAGGTTGCCGCACGATATTCGGATTTGCTTTCGGATATTTCTGAAGTAGTTGTTCCTGCCGAGATGCCGTATGCCAAACACGTTTATCATTTGTTTGTCTTGCGCCTGAATTCCCGTGCTCCGTTAATTGCAAAGTCGGGTGCAGAGGTCAGAAATGACCTGCAGAAGTTCCTGAATGAGCGGGAAATCGCCACCGGCCTGCATTATCCTCTTCCGCTTCACCTTCAGCCGTGTTTTGCGCATCTCGGATACCGGCATGGTGAGTTCCCTGTCACAGAGCAATTAGCTGAATTGGGCTTATCTTTACCCATGTATCCGGAGCTCTCTGTTGAGCAAACCAAATATGTCTCCGATACAATTCACGAATTCTTCACTAACAGGAAGAGCAGCTGATGGCAATTCGTATTGCCGCATACAAGTTCACGCTTCTTCTGATTGACCTGCTGGTCGTATACTTGTGCTTCATGGGCTCGACGTGGCTGAGGTTCGGGTACATCCAGCCGAGGGAGCTGTTTCCGGCTGTCATCCTCACGCTTGTATCCGGATTCATCTTCCAGTACAACAGTCTCTACAAGATCAATGTTTTTCTCGACAGGTCTGCATCCGCAATTCTCCTCCTGAAGTCGATGATCGCGATAGCGGTCGTTTACATCGTGGGCGGATTCATGACCAAGTTCATAATCGTGGTTCCGAGTAGACTCGCCTTCGCATACTTCTTTGCAAGCCTGCTATTTGCATTCTGGCTCTATCGCATAGTGATCCTGCCGGCGGTGTTCGACAAAATCGGATCCTCTGGCGTGAGAAGGAGGAGAGTGCTGGTCGTTGGCGCGGGGAACGCGGGTCGCCGCTTCGCGTCCGCCATCGAACTTAAGAAAGGCCTCGGCCTCCAGATAGTCGGCTTCGCCGATGATACCATCCCGGCGGGCACAGGCGTGCTCAACGGGTTCCGCGTTCTCGGGGACACTTCATCCCTCGATTATCTCGTACACTCCAATTCATGTAACGAGATAGTCATAGCGATCGACAACATATCGCACTCCCGGATGCTTTCGCTTATCGAACAGGCCAAACTCACCGGCTCGACCGTAAAGGTCGTTTCCAACCTCTTCGAGACGATCACGGAAGTGACGACTACGGAAGCTTATACGATCCATCCGACGGTCACAGTGACGCGCGGGCTCTATTCGTCGGTTACAAAATATTATCAGCGCATCTCGGATATCATTCTTGCACTGATCGGGTTAACAATCCTGCTGCCCTTCTTTGTCATCGCCTCGATCGCGATTAAACTGACATCGAAAGGTCCCGTCCTCTATCCACACGACCGCGTCGGGATGGATGGCGAGCTGTTCAAGATGTACAAGTTTCGGTCGATGTACGTCAGTGACAAGGAAGACACGAAGCGGAAAGAGATGATGCTGGAATTCATGAAGGGCAATGGGAGCAAGGTCGATAAGGTGATCGACCACGCGCGGGTAACCTGGGTCGGAAGGTTGATGCGCGCCATGACATTCGACGAGATGCCTCAGTTGTTCAATGTTCTAAAGGGCGACATGAGCCTCGTCGGACCACGACCTGTGCTTCCCTACGAGTACGAGTCCTTCAAGGATTGGCACCACCAAAGGGACCGTGTTCTCCCGGGGTGCACAGGATTCTGGCAAGTTCACGGAAGAAGTAAAACTTCATTTGACGATATGGTAGTGATGGATCTTTACATGATCGAAAATATGTCTCCTTGGCTCTATCTGGAATTAATTCTCAAGACCATCCCCGCAATCATTTTCAAGCGAGGAGCGAAGTAGTGAACGGCGATCAAATTACTGTCCTTATTTCAGGCGCGGGAACGGCTACATGCCAATCGGTCATCAAGGGGCTGAGGAAACAGACATCCTACAAGCTGCTCCGAATTATTACCTATGACATGAATCCTGAAAACGCGGGGAAGTTCATGAGCGACGAGTTCTGTACGGTGCCTGCGGCGAGCGACCCGGATTTTATGAAGCGCATCGGAAATATAGTCCGCGAATGTAAGGTGGACGCAGTTATTCCGATCGTCGACTGGGAGTTCAGGAAGCTTTCTGAATCGCGTGAGGATTTCCTGAAGACTCTCGGGTGCCGCATAGTGATCTCTTCTCCGGAGACCGTGGATATCTGCGACGACAAGCTGATGATGAATCGCTTTCTGACCGGGATCGGCATTCACACGCCGAAAGTGTTTTCGGCCGGGGAGGCGGCAAAGCTGAGCGTACCCTTCATAGTCAAGCCTCAGATAAACGGCAGGGGATCGATAGACGTCTACAAGACCCGCTCTCGCGAGGAACTCGCGTTTTATCTCAAAAAAATCCAGAATCCGCTGATTACCGAGTGCCTTGAAGGAGAAGAATTTACAATTGATCTTATGTTCGACTTCAACTCGCGGCCCGTTGCTGGTCTGGTCAGAAAAAGGATTGAGACCAAGGGAGGACTCGCTTACAAGGCGGAGGTGGTTCTCGACGATGGAGCACTGAAGGAAGCCTATAAAATAGGCGAAGCTCTAAGGGTCATCGGGCCGGCGAACATGCAGTTCATTAAGACAGCAAGTGGAAATTACTTCTTCGATCTAAACCCCCGCTTTTCCGGAGCCCTTGCATGCACTATCGGTGCGGGTCTGAACACGCCGCTGCTGCTGCTTCACATATTGAAGCAAAGGGAAATTCCGCCCGAAGATCTGAACTACAAACTAGTGAGAATGTATAGATACTGGAATGAATTCTTCTCTCAACCAGATTAAGTTCAAGTGCGTTTTTTCCGACATTGATGGAGTCCTGACCGATTCGGGCAAGACTTATGATTTGAACGGCAATGTGATTTCAAAGTCGTTCTGTGACAAGGATTTCACGGCGATCAATCTGTTCAGGAAGGCGGGACTCCGTGTTATCTTTGTGTCTGCCGACGATCGCGTCAATAAGGCGCTTGCAGAATCGAAGAAGATCGAGTTTCTGCATTCACTGCACGATTCGAAGTTAGCTTTGATAAGTAAATTCCTTATGGAAAACAGTATCGCGAGGAACGAGGTAATTTATGTCGGCGACGACCTGCCTGACGTTGAGTGTTTCGAGGCACTGCCGTACTCGTTTTGCCCGTCGGATGCGATCGGTTTCATAAGGGAAAGAGCTTTTGTTGTACTCGAAAGAGCCGGAGGAAAAGGCTGCCTGATGGAAATCTACGAGTTGTTGGACAAAGGAGGGATACCGGAATGAAAGTTGCCGTGATTGGCTTGGGGTACTGGGGTCCGAATTTGGTACGAAATTTTCTTGGAACGGATGGTGTAAAGGAAGTATACGCTGTAGATGTGAACGAAACGAGATTATTCCAGGTCTCCAAAAGACTCCCAGGAGCGAAATTTGAGAAGGACTTCGAGAAGCTCCTCGATTCTGTCGACGTCGATGCTGTGGTGATCGCAACTCCCGTCTCTTCGCATTATTCACTTGCGAAGAAAGCTCTCGAAGCGGGAAAGCACGTACTGGTGGAGAAGCCGCTCACAAGTTCGGTGGCACAAGCGGACGAGTTATGCGCGCTGGCCGCCGGGCGGAACCTGGTCCTTATGGTCGACCATACATTTGTTTACACCGGCGCGGTGAGAAAGATCAAGGAGATCATCGAATCCGGCGACGTTGGTGACTTGTTCTATTTCGATTCTGTGCGCGTTAACCTCGGACTGTTTCAACACGACGTAAACGTAATATGGGACCTTGCTACGCATGATGTCTCTATTATGGATTACCTGATCGACAAGAAACCGGTCGCGGTCAGCGCTTACGGAACTTCCCACTATAACCACGTCGAAGACGTCGCCTATGTCGTCGTGAAATTCCCGGACAACCTTATCGCACACTTCCATGTGAATTGGCTCGCCCCCGTAAAGGTGAGACAGATTCTCATCGGCGGACAGAAGAGAATGATTCTCTACGATGACGTCGAGCCGAGTGAGAAGGTCAAGGTGTATGACAAAGGCGTGGACATAAAAACCCGCGAGGGAATTTACCAGACGTTGATACAGTACCGGACGGGCGATATGTTTGCTCCGAAACTGGATGGGACGGAGGCGCTTGCCGCATTGTGCGCGAACTTCATTTCAAGCATTCAGGGAAAATCAAAACCTCAATCCGACGGCCAGTCCGGTCTGAATGTCGTGCGCATTTTGGAAGCCGCAAACAAATCCATCCGCCAAAACGGGAAGGATATACTTCTCGACTGAGAACAGAGACAGAGAATTCATTCACCGCTTCGTAGCCCGTATCATTCTTCCTTTTGCCTTTACATTCTGCATTTGTGCCATCGGAGACAAAATCTGAAGCCATGAGCAAGTTCAGGGGAGAAGCATTTGTCAGGGCGATAGCTGTCGCCGGGATGGCAATCTATTCGCTCAGTTGCTCCACAACCGCTCCTAAAACGGCATCTCTTGCTGCGCCGAAGTTCGTCCCACAATCCCAGCCTGACTCAATTGCTGAAACCGGAATTGGCCAGGACGTGACTACCGGCGGAATCTATTTGCAATGGTATATTGTCCCCGATGCCGCGGGATATAAACTTTTCCGGGCGGATACATCAGACCCCGGCGGGAATCCATTGGGCTTCTCAATAGTCGCAAACGTCTCAGTGGCGTCGTCATTAAGTGATACTTCAGTCGTCGACAACGCGTCTCTGACGACTGACAAGAAGTACTTCTACTACCTTAGAAGCTACCTGTCAGACGGGAGCATGAGCGATCCGTCAGATACTATTAACTATACACTGTGGCCCAGATCCGCACTCAACCTTCCACAGAACCATGCCTTCATAGATAGCGGAGACGCAAACCTAAAGTGGATTGACTATGCCGCAGGCGGTTTCACGGTGATTCGGATGACGGACATGGCGGTGTTCCCGAACAAATATATTTGGATAACTCCAAGGTTTCAGAGCTTTGGCGGTACATTTACCATAAGGTTTTTTGACTTCGATGGTTCGGCCACTTCTCGTTTGATCTCTCATCACTCCTACCAATGGCGCGTGGATAGGTTCAACACCGATCAAACAGGTCGACCTTACATCGGTTCCCGATCGACGTCGTTCACGTTCACCGTGAACTGAGTTGAGATCATCCTTCCCGCTCGACAGCCTCCTCCGTGCTTGTCCATCGATCTGGCTCGAGGTTTCTCCGTCCCCGCGCTTCTACGTCAATCGACCAGTGACTTCTGATATGCTGGATTCCTTGTGGAGATCCGGCAACATCGTCTTGATTCGTCTCAGTCCTCTGGCAGCTGGGCGTGATACCTTGTTGCCTCTCAAAGCCCACGCCGCTCCTTTCACATTTTCGCATGACACCGGCATTTTGTCTCGTTTCAGGTGTCTACTCACCCCACCGCGTTAGCGAAGCACGATCGCGTTTGAGGATTCGAACGGCCCCGGTTCGTTCCGTCGTATTAATTTTTTGTCTCCTCGCCGCTCTGAATCGAAAATCATTTTCTGTCTGAAAAGGAACGCTTGACACTGTCTCTTTTCCGCCTCAAAATGTAGTTCCGAGGGCAGCCGGAATCCCGAAGCAGGTGCTGGATCCTAGCTGGAGTCAAGCACTCTCCAAGCGCGGCTGGCATGAGAAATAGTGTCACGGTGGACCTCAGATTGAGACAGCACCCAATGCCGGGCGGTGGGCTAGCAAATAACGCAGGAGAAGAAAGTTGGAAGACAGGACGGCGGGTAAGGTACTCGAATAAGATTTCGTGTATCCTAAGCGAGAAACCATATGCCCGAAATGCGGTTGCCTGAATTCGGTGGTTTTCAAAGAAGGGACGAATGGGCGGAGTCAGCCGATAGTACTTAAGTGTCCGAGTTGCCGGATAGAATACTGAAGTTACTGTGAGGACCGACAGCTTGCATGCGGGCCTCTCGATACTCATTTTGCAATAGTTCACGCGCCTCTTGTGAGGTGTCCTTGACATTTACACCTTAATCACATAAATATCGATTAGTTGAATGGGATTTAAATCAAGACTCAGACGCATCTTCAGGCCCTTCTACCTGGCACTCGTACCGTTCAATGCCACACACTATTGGCAGAAGCGATATGCGAACGGTGGCAACTCCGGGGACGGGTCTTATGGCGAGCTCGCCAAGTTCAAGGCAGATGTCATCAATTCGATAGTGGAGAAGCACAAGATTCAATCGGTTGCTGACTTCGGCTGCGGTGACGGCAACCAACTTTCCTTACTCAAGATTCCACGCTATACGGGTCTAGATGTTTCTGAAAAGGCGATCCAACTCTGCAAACACAAATTTGCGGGAGATCCGACCAAAAGCTTCCGACTCTATGATTCGAAGTACAAGCATCCTGACGCTCAGTCAGAGGCTTCGATTTCGCTTGATGTAATTTACCATTTGGTGAACGATCCGGTGTTTGAGAAGTACATGACAGACCTTATTACATCCGCGACTCGATTCGTTATTATCTATTCGTCCAATACGAATGAGCAAACGAAGAATAGGCCCGCGCACTTAAAGCAGCGGAAGTTTTCGGATTGGATCGACAGAAATCACCCCGAGCTCAAGCTGATCGAGCATATACCGAACCCGCACCCATTCGCTAACGGATGCGGATCGATATCTGATTTTTACATTTACCAGAAGGCTATTTAATCTTGTAGGTCAGGTCGAATTCTTGCGCCTTTCTTGTGCAATTCACCCGCCCGCTAAGGTCAGTCAATTGGAAGAATGTTAGGCTTGTGCTGGCTGTAAGTGGGTCTGTAGCCCAATCTTGAGCGCTAAATTCCCGTGATGAAACTTTCTGAGCGAGCTAACTCTTTGTATGGAAGTGGGACGTCAAACGTGGCCGTTAGTCATAGGGGAAAAGTAGGCGTGGTTATAGCGATCTTGACCGAGACTTAACTCGATTTCACTTTCAAGGCAGAAGCAACGCATTATGGAAGCCCTAAACATGATTCCGGTAGCGAAAGCCATCTCTGACGCGCTTTCGTTTCGAGTCGTGCGGCCGCAGTGATCAGACGCCTGATAAGGTCATACATCCACCACAATCAGATGGGCGTAATGTCTACTGAAAAGAGCCTAGGGAAGTTCCGGCCCGAAGGGCTGGAGCCAATCTGCCCGCTCGTGTGTACCATGTTGGGGTGTTCGGTGGCATTTATGCTTTGGATCAATCTAAAAGGGTGACTCACTTGGCGAAGCTGAATTAGAAGCTGTTCCACACGTCGGTCGAAGCGTGCAACCCATTCTATTCCTCGTTCCATATCAGACAAATTGTTAAATTGAAGCCACCCTAATTCAAAAAGGATCTACTTCTCATGGAGGAAGAGCTGGTTCAAAAAATTGAAAACAAGACATTCATGGTCGGTGTGGTGGGCCTCGGCTATGTGGGTTCGCCTCTCATCCCCGGACTTGCTTACAAGGCGAATGTCGACGACTACAGGGAGTCGCCGTCGTTCCATCTGATAGAGAAACTTGAAGAAAAGGGCGCCGAAGTGAGTTACAACGACCCGTATATCCCTGAGATCGGAATGACGCGCGAATTTCTCGAAGTTCAAGTGTCCCATCGTCGACACCGGGAACCTAGCAAAGGGAAACTCTGTCGTCAAGGCGCGATTTGCTCAAAAGACGTGATCAGCCCGGAGGATCGTTGAGCAACGACCATTTCGGATTAGCCGTCATAGGCTGCGGCAGGTGGGGAATCAACCACGTTCGGACGGCCCACCGACTTTTCGGCGATAAGCTCATGCTCGTTGCTGATTCAAGTACGGCGGCGGCAGCGAAGGTGAGGTCGGTCTCCGACAAGATTAGATTTTCGACCGATCTCAATGACGTTATCTGCAACAGGGAAATCAACTCCGTGATCGTGGCTACACCTGCAGAGACGCATTTCGCCGTCGCAAAGTCTCTTCTGTTGAAGGACAAGAACGTACTCGTCGAGAAACCGATCACGCTTCATTCGCTGGAGGCGGTGGAGCTGCGGAAGATTGCGGAGGATCGCGGCTTGAAACTCATGGTCGGCCATGTCCTCCTTTTTCATCCCGCAGTACTGAGACTGAAGGAGCTGGTGAAGGGAGGCAAGATCGGCAGGCTGCAGTACATCTACAGCAACAGGCTCAATTTCGGGACGGTGAGGACGGAAGAAAATATCCTGTGGAGCTTCGCGCCCCATGACATCTCGATTGTCCAGCTACTGACGGAATCCAATCCTATCGACGTTTACGCACGCGGTGCATCGTTCCTCCAACCTAACCTTGAAGACTCAACCGTGACTTATCTCGTCTATCCCGGCAATGTGCATGCGCATATTTTCGTGAGCTGGCTCCATCCGTTCAAAGAGCAGAGGCTCGTCGTGATCGGGGACAAGGGGATGATGGTGTTCGAGGACAGTGCACCGAAAGACAAGTTGAAGTTCTACCCGAAGCGGTTCAACAACGCAAATGGAACCATTGAGAAATTCGACGGCGAGTTCGAAGTCATAAACCACGAAGAGAAAGAGCCCCTTGCTGAGGAGCAGCTGCATTTTCGCAACTCTGTCGTGAACAACATAAGACCTCTTACCGATGGCAAGCATGCCCTTGAGGTATTGGAAATACTTGAAAAAGCTGAAAGGAGTCTCAGGGATAATGCAATCTAATTCAGAGCCGGCAAAGTTCTACGTTAACGAACACGCGGTCGTCGACAATAATGTCGAAATCGGCGAAGGCACCAAAATCTGGCACTTCAGCCACGTACAATCGGGTGCAAAAATCGGACATCATTGCACGATAGGACAGAATGTGAATGTTGCGAATAATGTGACGATAGGAAATTATGTAAAGATCCAAAACAACGTATCCGTTTACGAGGGCGTGACGCTCCAAGATTATGTCTTCTGCGGTCCATCGATGGTATTCACCAATATCAAAGATCCGAGATCTAAGTATCCTCAGGTCGGGGCGCAATATTACATTAACACGCTCGTGAAAGAAGGAGCCTCGCTCGGTGCGAACTCCACAATTGTGTGTGGACATACCATAGGTAGGTTTGCTTTTGTCGGAGCCGGTGCTGTTGTGACGAAGGATGTACCTGATTTTGCTCTCGTCGTCGGCAACCCTGCGAGAGTTGCCGGGTGGTTCAGTGAAGCGGGCAAGAGGCTGCAGTTTGACGGAAATGGCGTTGCTTACTGCGAAAAATCGAAGAAGAAATACAGACTTCAAAATGGAATCGTGAAGGAGATTGCGGGATGAAAGTTCCACTCTTGGATTTAAAAGCACAGTACGCTTCAATTAAGACCGAGATCAACGAAGCGCTGCTCAAGGTCGCCGAGTCGCAGCACTTTATTCTTGGACCGGAAGTAGAAGCACTGGAAAAGGGCCTCGCCTCGTACTTAGGTGCCAAACACGCGATCGGCGTTTCATCTGGTACAGACGCCCTGTTGATTGCCCTGATGGCAGTCGATATCAAGCCGGGAGATGAAGTTATTCTCCCCACATTTTCATTCTTTGCGACGGCCGGCGTGGTTGCAAGAATGAATGCGAAGCCGATATTCACCGATATTGATCCCGTTACATTCAATATTGATCCGAATGACATAGAAAGGAAGATCACCGGAAAAACAAGGGCAATAATTCCAGTTCACCTCTACGGACAGAGTGCTGACATGTCTCCAATAATGGAAATCGCTCGGCGGCATTCATTGAAAGTGATAGAGGACGGCGCGCAGGCGATTGGAGTCCAGTACAAAGACGGCAGAAAAGTAGGGACCATCGGTGATATCGGATGTTATTCGTTCTTTCCGAGCAAGAACTTGGGAGGTTTTGGAGACGGCGGACTGGTCGTCACGAACGGCGATGATCTCGGAGAGAAGCTGAGAATAATGAGAGTTCACGGCGGGAAGCCGAAGTACTTTCACAGAGTAATAGGTGGAAACTTCAGGCTCGATGCAATACAGGCGGCAGTCCTAAATGTGAAGCTTCCTCACCTTGATAAATGGTCCCAGATGAGAAAGGATAATGCGGCTGAGTATTCTAGGATCTTCATATCATCAGGACTCGCCGACGCTGAGGGGCGAGTAGCACTTGATCCTGGAAACGCAGCTCTTCTGCCGAAAGCGGTTTACAAATCAAATCAGATTAAGAATTATCATATCTACAACCAGTATGTCATTCGGGTTTCGAAGCGAGATGCCCTGAAGAAACATTTGTCGGATAACGGGATAGGATCGGAAATATATTATCCGGTTCCATTTCATCGGCAGGAATGTTTTGCCAACCTGCACGCGAAGGATGAAGACTTTCCGGTTTCAAATTATGCCGCGGAACACTCGCTGGCATTGCCAATATTCCCTGAACTGACGCACGATCAACTGGAATACGTTGTCCATTCGATAGCCGAGTTTGTCAAGCGAGATTAAGCTCTGCCGATTCGATTGCGGCTATGACGTTCCTCCTATCAAACCCTTTCTCTAAATCGCCTTCCACCTCTTCCTAGCCTCACCAACCCTTTCAAAAAAACAAGGCGCACCGCGGGGCGCGCCCTGACCTTGCCTTCGTGCTAACCATCACTCCGACTGGAACGTGTTCGATGCTTGGACAACATTCTTGTCTGCGTCGAGTGTGATGATCGCCATCAATGCCTTGTTCTCCTGGTAAGCGGCGATCATCTGCGATTCCATGCTCCCCGGCTTTATCGTGAATATCATCGCCGCATCCGTCACCACTGCCTGCTCGGGAGAAATCAGCGCGACGCAGCGGGTTTCGTCAAGCGTCGCGTTCAGCGGCTTGAAAAGATGAAGAACCGCAACCAGCTGAACTGTTTTTTCTACATTTGGATCTACGCCCGCGGCTGTCCCGAGCGGCTGCATCTCTATCGCTACAGCATTTGAGTCGATTGAGATCGTTGTCGCCTTCGCGGGGAATCCCATCGACGGGATGATCGTCGTCAGGCTCGTCGGGGAGTCCGCGTTGACCAGCTTATAGTTCACCGCGATCATGTAATTGTACGGCGATATCCCTGGCGGCGTGTCCGCCTCCCACAATGTACGGAGCACCGGCACCCCGTTCATTGCTTGTGCGAGTCTTGCTGAAAACGCGAACTTTGCCCGCCTCTCCTCCGAAGCCGCGTCGTCCCCGGGGATGAACGACTTCGGCCTCAAACTTATCACGTTCTTCCCGCCTCTCTGTCGGAACGTAATGTCACCGACAGTCCCGCTGACTTTCCCAAGCACCGATTTGTTCAAGTGTGCCATCTTGCCTTACCTTCCTTTCTTTTTTTGGGTTTGTGAACTCATTTAAAGGACCCGAGGCAGTCCCTCCTTCTCCCCTGCGGGCCGTGCCGGACTTGCTTCTCAACCTCGACCTCTTCATCCCCCTCTTTCATTCCAACCAATCCCTTCGCACACCCGGGCCACTCGTAAACCGCCGGGTGTGTTACCGATTTTCGGAAACCGGGGCTTACTGAGATCAAACTGGGACTGAACTGGGAATGAACCGGGAATGAAGCACTCGCTCATCCAACCTGTCTTCGTCCTTCTTAACTGTATTACTCATGGAATCAGTCTTTTTGCCGCCGCTCGAAAAATTTTCTTCTCGACGGCAAAATCATGTATTTGACGAGTAATATATATTGATAGGGAGGCAGCAGTCGTAATCCAATTTTCTGGCACAAAATTACGGGGGAAGGATGGGCAGAGACGACGGGTGTGTGAAGACCGCGCTGATTGCGGCATTCATGATGGATAAGCCGAGACTCGTCAAGGTCATCGCAACCGCGGAGAGGATGCTTCACCGCACCACTTATGGCAATACCGAAAGAGCAATCACTGCCGAAGACTTGGTGCAGGGACTTGTCGCGGACGCCCTGTGCGGTACTCGCACATGGGACATGGACAAGATGCCTGGATTTGACGGGTGGATCATTACCCAGCTGAGAAGTGAAATGTATAACCTGGTACACAATCAGGTTCATCACTCTTCGCTTGAAAAGGAGTTATCCGATAAAGGGATCGACATCCCTGGGAGTCTGGACCACGTCAAGCACTATGAGAGCAGCGAGTTTGTTGAAAGACTTAAGAGCATGCTCAAACAAGATGGGGTCGAGTATTCAGTTCTTGCCGGTATGCTCCAGGATATGACGAACGATCAAATCGCTTCGAATCTCATGTTACACCCTTCGGAGGTCTTAAATGCCAAGAAAAGAATCAAACGAAAGGGGGACAAACTTCTCAAAGGCACGCGCAAGTCGGGTTAATAAATTCTCTACTTTGACTTGGCCGCCTCGTCGAACCGATATACCCGGGGTCGGGTGCGGTTAGAATCGAAGGAGGCATCACTTCCGCCCCCAGAGGCTCTCTTTGCGCGGCGGATAGTTACTTGCCGGCTTAGATCAATGTAGAGCGTCTTGTCGAATCAATGGAGACCCGTCCGCATATCTCATCGATCTTGATTAGCGACTACGTCTGAGATTTTGAATTAAAGCATGAAGGAGAACATAAGATGGATCGGGACACTTTCATAGATTTTTACTCCGACATGAGCGACGAAGACCCGGAGTACATACGGCGATATCTTGCCGACCAAGGAATAGATGTGGACGCATTCCAAAACATGCTTCTGGAGATCGTAGCCAGGTACAGGGCTGAACTCGCGGCAATGGAGGAGAGAGGCTGCACTCTCACACCTGAAGAACTCAGACAGAGGCTGCTGTCGAAGGGAGACTTCGCAAAGCAAGCCTCTCAGGAAGACACCGGCAATAAAACTCCTAACGCTATTCAGGAGGTGAAGTCGGTCCCAAAGGGATTATGTGCGAAGAAAAAGAACCCGCATAACCACCCGGTCGAGCCTGTTTGATATTTACTCCTCCGGGATGACACCTCCAATCCCCCCAGCCGCGCGGTAGTGGGCTGCTTTCAAAGTGAAGTGACATTTGTGTTTTTTTTCACGCAGAGCTACCTTGCGAAGGTTTCTGACCAAAAGCCTAGCTACCTTCGCAAGGTTTCGACCCAGCCGTCAAACTGAGCCAGCACCAGCAGCGCCCGGCTGTTGAATTTTTTCCCCATTTGAAATATATTTTATGTGTCGATGTGCCGCGACGATAACGTTGTGAAACGTTAAAGAAGTCGATTTTCTTGCCAAAAATAACATTGAGCCATTCAGGCCCGGAAATTGTACCTGATGTGATGAAGCTTTTTGACAACGATGGCAGTGGTAAATAGATAACCGATACCGGCGGGTTATGGCGGGCAATTCTTTCCCCGTCGCACACTCGAGACCGGTATCGATCAGTAAAAAAGGAGAATATTAATGGCTACGTTTATCACCGAAGAGTGCATTAACTGTGGCGCATGCGAGCCTGAATGCCCTAACACAGCAATCTATGCTGGCGGCGTCGAATGGGAACTCTCCGGAGAAAAACATCCACCGGTTTCCAACGACTTCTATTATATCGTTCCTGAAAAGTGCACCGAATGCGTCGGACACCACGAGCAGGAACAATGTGCAGCCGTGTGCCCGGTGGATTGCTGCATTCCTGATCCTAATCATCCCGAAACAGAAGAAGTTCTGTTCGCGCGGGCAATACAGCTCAATCCGCAGCTGGCTGGACTTGAACTCGCTCCGGCGAACTCGAGATTTCGCAAATAAACTTATTTGTAAATAACGCCTGCATGGCCGGGTTTAACTCCCCGGCCTTTTTTATTTTATAGCGTACGGCGGCAAACTTTTACAGGCCGTTCTCGTGTTCTATCTCTGAATGATTATGGAACAACATTGGAGAATGAATGAGAATTGGAAATTACACTTTGTCATCACTGGAATCGGGTCGATTCTTCCTTGACGGGGGCGCGATGTTCGGAGTCGTCCCGAAGGTGATCTGGAATAAAACGAATCCCGCTGACCAGAGAAACAGGATCGAGCTTGCACTCAGAGTCCTCATCATCAGGGGCGAAGGACGCAATGTTATTGTCGATACCGGTATCGGCGAGAACTGGGATCCAAAATTCGCCGACATATACGGGGTCGATCATTCGTCTGTTACACTTGACAAATCGCTTGCGAAGATCGGTCTCGCTGTCGCTGACATAACAGACGTCATTATAACCCATCTTCATTTCGACCATACTGGTGGGGCGATGGTCAAAGGCGCCAGCGGATCGATGCAACCGGCCTTTCCGAACGCAAAGTACTTCATTCAGAAAAAACACTACGAATGGGCTGTCAAACCCTCGGAGAAGGACAAGGCGAGTTTTGTCGCCGAGAGATTTGTCCCATTGTACGAACAGGGAAAGTTGGCGCTCCTCGATGGTGAAATGGAGCTTCGTCCCGGCATTTACATCAAGCTCTCAGACGGGCACACGATCGCGCAGCAGACGGTTCTTGTTACTGATGGGACGAAGACACTCTATCATCCCGGCGACATGATACCGACGTCATCCCACGTTCCGCTTCCGTTCATAATGGGCTACGACAATTATCCCTTGATCACACTTGAAGAGAAAGCGGACATTCTGAGAAAGGCGGCGGACAGGAATTGGATTTTATTTTTCGAGCACGACCCGAGGCACGCAGCAACGCTCGTAGAAAGAACCGAGAGGGGATTTAGGGCAGGAGAACCGATCGATCTAGAATCCGACTGAAGTGAAGAGAAATTAAAACACAGAGACCCAGAGGATGATATCTCCTCTCTGTGTCTCCTGTGTCTCCCGTGGTTGAATCTAAACACAGAGACACAGAGGCACGGGGAGTAATGTCTTCCCTCTGTGTCTCCTGTGTCTCTTGTGGTTGAATTAAAACACCGAGGCACGGAGGCACGGGGAGTAATGTCTTCCCTCTGTGTCTCCTGTGTCTCTTGTGGTTGAATTAAAACACAGAGGCACAGAGGCACGGGGAGTAATGTCTTCCCTCTGTGTCTCCTGTGTCTCTTGTGGTTGAATTAAAACACCGAGGCACGCCTGCGTGCCGGAACCAACTCTGATAATACTTCGGCGTGCAGGCACGGAGAATAATATTCTCCTCTGTGTCTCCGTGTCTCTTGTGGTTAAATTAAGGCTGAGATGTGGATTGCACTTTGACTGATCTTAAGAAAGTTGCACGCTTGAACGACCTTCGCGAAGGTAAGGGAATCGTGCGCAAGCTTGAGGACGACGACATCGCACTTGTAAAGCTCGAAGGCGAAGTCCACGCATTCATAAATGTCTGTCCTCATCAACATACACCGCTCGTCGACAAAACGGGCGGTCAAATTGCAGACGGAAACCTCACCTGCCCAATGCACGGCTGGACCTTCGAACTCAAATCCGGAAAGTGCGTGAACGTGCCGTCTTACGGCATCCCGCATTCAGATGAGACTACAATGATGAGCGGGAAAAGTGGTAAGCTGCGAATGCTCGAAGTGAAGATCGAAAATGAAACCGTGTTTGTCAAAATGCCCGGGAGAAATTCGCTGTGGTGAAATTGACCTCGTCGGAGATCGTGAAAGCCCTCGCGACAAAAGAAGGTTTCGACCTCGTAGGAATCGCAGAAGCCAAACAGCTCGGTCCGGAAGGAGAGAGACTCTACGAGTGGCTCTCGAGAGGACACAACGCAAGCATGGACTGGATGGCGAGAAGCCGCGAGAAAAGAATCGATCCGCGTAAAATCGTCGAAGGTGCGAAGTCTGTCATCTCACTTGCCAGGAATTACTATTACCCGGTCGAGCATCCTCAAGGGCCCGCAAAGATTTCACGCTATGCGTGGGGAGACGATTACCACATTGTGATTGAGGAAAAGTTGAAACATCTCGTTGCATCGCTTAAATCGGAATTTCCGGGTAGGAAATTCGTCCATTATTGCGACACCGGTCCCGTGATGGACAAGGCTTGGGCGCAGCGAGCGGGCGTAGGATGGATTGGTAAACATACCAACGCGATCAACACATCCATCGGCTCATGGTTCTTTCTATCCGAGATTATCACAGACCTTGAGTGCGAGTACGATACACCTGCAATGGACCACTGCGGGGAATGCCGCGCATGCATCGACGCATGTCCGACTCACGCGCTCGACGAACCTTATGTTCTCGATTCAAACAAGTGCATATCATTCCTAACCATCGAGAACCGTGACGACACCATCCACGAAGATCTCGCTCGCAATCTGCAGAACTGGATCTTCGGATGCGATATATGTCAGGAAGTCTGTCCGTGGAATTTGAAATTCCAAAAGCCGACGGATGAAGCGCGATTTGCTCCACGCCAGGGAAACCTGAATCTAAATGTGGACGACGCTCATCTAATAAGTCAGGAGGAGTTCGCCAGGCGTTTCAGTCGCAGTCCGGTCAAACGCGCGAAACACAGCGGCTTCATTCGAAATGCGAAAGCTTTAATAGTCAATAAAACTAATTCTGAATCCGGAAATAAAGCCGACAATTAACATCAACGACATTCATTCACGCCTCCTTACCTCTGCGCCTCTGTCCCTTTGTGCCTTTGTCCCTCTTTCCAATTTTATCTATCTTAATTTTCGGAACGAACAAATTTGTAAGGTTTCATATCAATCAGGAGAGACTAACTAGTGTACGCAGGATTCATATTCGATCTAGACGGTGTATTGATAGACAGTTCAAGAATTCATTTTACAGGTTGGAGAAAAGTGTTGAACGAACTCGGCAGAGATGTCGAATACGAAACTTTTCTTAAGTCTTATTTCGGCAGGAGAGGTGCGGACACACTTGAGCAGGTTTTCGGAAAAGGGAAGTTTACTCCTGAAGAAGCGAAAAATCTCTCCGACCGGATCGACGCGAACTTTGTAGATACCGTCGCTCAACTCGGGGTACCGGTAAAAGGTGCTTTCGAATTCATCGATATGTTGAAAGAAAAGGGACGGAAGGTCGCGCTGGCCACTTCTGCGCCTCGCCAGAACGTCGACGCATTTCTCGACGCGTTCTCATTGTCGGGAGTATTCGACGCTGAAGTCTGTGCAGATAACGTCTCTCGCGGGAAACCCGATCCGGAGGTTTTCCTCAAAGCCGCCGCACTTATCGGGGAGAAACCCGAAGATTGCGTCGTGTTCGAGGATTCGTACCCCGGTGTTATTGCCGCTAAAGCGGCCGGATCAACCTGCGTGGCGCTCCTGACGACCACAACTCGTAAAGTCTTAAGCAAAGCTGATTTCTTCATAAAGGATTTCACCGACGGAGAATTACAGAAAATATTTCGTGTGAACGCTAAGGAGAAAGTATGAGTCATAAGAAGGTTGTGATAATCGGTTCCGGACCAGCAGGTCTCACCGCAGCTATCTACACTGCCCGTGCGAACCTCGAACCTGTAATATTTGAAGGGAGTCAGCCTGGCGGGCAACTCACGATCACAACAGAGGTGGAGAACTATCCGGGATTTGCAGACGGAATAATGGGCCCCGAGCTGATGGACATAATGAAGAAACAGGCCGAAAGATTTGGAGCGAAGTCTATTTTTAAAGATGTGACATCGGTAGACCTTTCCAAGCGACCGTTTATTGTTAAAACAGATAACGAAACGTATACGGCCGATTCAATTATAATTTCCACAGGCGCGTCGGCGAAATTAATCGGTATCGAATCTGAAAGATCGCTTATGGGTTACGGCGTGTCCGCTTGCGCGACGTGCGACGGATTTTTCTTCAAAGGTCGTGAAGTAATAGTTGTAGGCGGAGGGGATACCGCGATGGAAGAAGCGACATTCCTTACGAAGTTCGCGAGCAAAGTCACGGTCATCCACAGACGTGATGCCCTGCGTGCGTCGAAGATCATGCAGGAACGTGCATTCTCCAATCCGAAAATAAAATTCGTGTGGAATTCGGTTGTGGACGAAATCCTGGGCGTTACGGAGAAACACGTCCGTGGTGTTGTGCTGAAGAATGTCGTCGACGGGTCGAGATCAGAAATGAAATGCGACGGCGTGTTCGTCGCGATCGGCCATCAGCCCAATACTTCCATATTCGCGGGACAACTCAAGATGGATGATGCCGGTTACGTCATTACGCGGAATGGTTCAACAGAGACGAGTGTCTCCGGAGTTTTCGCTGCCGGTGATGTTGCCGACAAAAAATACCGACAGGCTGTTACAGCGGCCGGGACGGGATGCATGGCCGCGATCGACGCGGAGAAGTATCTCGGGAGCCTCCATCTTCAATCGGACTAAAACAGGATTAATGAAGGCGGCGCCATGGGGACGCCGCCTCACCCATTTTATTTCGCTGGTGCTTGCGCGGATTTCTCCTTGAAAACATATGACAGCGCAACGCCCGCGATGATGTACTCAATTATTCCGTAAATGAACCATTGTAATGCCAGCGAATACGGGATCGCGACCATGGCATAGGTTCCGTAAGCCATCCCCACACTCATCCAGACTCCGATATAAAAGCCGTATCGCACTCCTTCCATGACGCCTTTCTTTTCGTACCCCTTCGAAAAAATAAACGTGAAGAAAAATGCGGTGAAGACATTAATGACATGGTATATCCAGATTTTGGAGTTCATGTCGGGACGCCAAACGCCCTGGACAGACTGGTACGTACTCGCGAGCAATACGCCATCCACCAGGATCATGAGGAGCTCAAGGACTATGAAGACCACCAGGGCCCCCAGCCATACCTTCTTGTTCATTGTGCCTCCATTTTGATGGTTTTGGAATAATCTGACAACTGCAACGGAATTCTAGCAAACATCCGGGTAAGATTCAAATATGTTCAGCTTATCTTAGCACCTGAGTCATATATCCATCCTCAAGACATCGCAACAGCATTTTCCCCCTTTCCCAAAGGCACGAACACTTTCCCCCTTTCCCAAATGGGGACAAAAGGAGGATTTGCACACTCACAGGTTGAACTCCTCCTTTCTCTTTTTCCCGATACCATAAGCATTTAACTTTTTTCAAAGCCAGAACTTTCCCCCTTTCCCAAAGGGGGACTAAGGGGGATTTGCTCACTCACAGTTTGAACTCCTCCCTTCTCTTTTTCCCGATACCATAATCATTTTTCTACTTTCAAAGCCTCACACTTTCCCCCTTTCCCAAAGGCGGATCAAGGGGGATTTGCTTACTCACAGTTTGAACTCCTCCTTTCCCTTTTTTCCGATACCATTAGCAATTTTCTTTTTTCAAAGCTAAAACTTTCCCCCTTTCCCAAAGGGGGACAAAAGGGGGATTTGCTTACTCACAGGTTGAACTCCTCCTTTCTCTTTTTCCCGATCCATTAGCAATTTTCTATTTTCAAAGCCTCACACTTTCCCCCTTTCCCAAAGGGGGACTAAGGGGGATTTGCTCTCGGTTATGCTAAACTTCTTCCGTAACATTTTTACCCATCGGACTAGCACGAACACTTTCCCCCTTTCCTAAAGGGGGACAAAAGGGGGATTTGCTCACTCACAGTTTGAACTCCTCCCTTCTCTTTTTCCCGATACCATAATCATTTTTCTACTTTCAAAGCCACCACTTTCCCCCTTTCCCAAAGGGGGACTAAGGGGGATTTGCTCACTCCCACATTGCGCCACTACCTCAGCATAGGACTGACACTCTCCTCTTTTCCCAAAGCACCAACATTTTCCCCCTTTCCCAAAGGGGGATTAAGGGGGATTTGCAAAGTATAGATTCATTATCTCCGCATTGAAAGCATATCTTCCCGTTTCATCTTATATTATCGGTGAATCGATGGACACCAAAACCCACAGGAAAATTGTACTCGTCGGTGATAAAGTGCTCATATCACCCGATAAGAACCAGGAAAAAACAGAACACGGATTATATCTTCCGCCGGGTGTGAAAGAAAAAGACAGGGTACAGGGTGGAATTGTAGTCCAGGTCGGTCCGGGATTCGCGATCGCCAACCCGAACTTCATCGATCAGGAACCGTGGTCGACTTCGCCTCGGGACCCGGTGAAATACATCCCCCTTCAAGCTGAGGCGGGCGATTACGCGCTTTTCCTCCGCGATCAGGCCGTCGAAATCGAATACGAAGGCGAAAAGTATTTTATCGTAGGTCATTCGTCGATCCTGATGCTTGTGCGCCATTCTAATTTCCTGGAATCCGCCCTCTAGAAGAATTTTGCCGGTTCCAGGAATTCCGGCTATCAAATCCCGTTCCACGTTTGTTTCAAGTTAGGCATTCAGTTGTTAACTTAATCAGCGATGAAAGAGCTGATAATTGTCGACGATGTTGCAGTGGAAGCGGGCCTTCTCGGCCGCAAATTTGCCTGCGATATCCTGAAATGTCGCGGCGCGTGCTGCAGTCTCCCCGGGGGACGAGGAGCGCCCCTTCTCGATTCTGAAATCGAGGCCATAGAGGCGACACTACCTTCAGTGCTCCCGCTTCTAAGCGACGAGAAGAGGGAAAGGATATCACACGTCGGTTTCTACGAAGGTGTCAAAGGAGATTATGCCACTACATGTGTCAACGACGAGGATTGCATATTTGTTTATCGCGAAAAAGGTATTGCTAAGTGCGCCATCGAACGCGCATTCAATGAGGGCAAGACGAACTTTCAGAAGCCGATTTCATGTCACCTCTACCCGATTCGAGTCAATAAGTTCGGCGGCGATGCGCTGCGATATCACCGGATACTCGAGTGCAAGCCCGCAATAGCAAGAGGTGAAGCGGAAAATACAAGTGTAGTGGATTTCCTGAAGGGACCGCTCGTCCGGCGGTATGGAAATGAATGGTATGCAAAACTCAAATCGTATGGGAAGTCGATAATAGAAGAGTCAATACATGTTACCTCGGAGACCGAGGAGACTTCGGGACGACAGTGATGGGAGTATTTTACTGAGATGCTGAAATTTGGACAGACACAGAGGATGAGCCAGGAGCTTCGGCTCCAGCCCCAGCAGATACTTTATTATGATTTGCTCCAGCAGCCGATATTTGCCCTGCAGCAAAGACTCAGGACCGAGCTCGATGAGAATCCTGTCCTTGAGCTCGAGGAAGCAGAAGAACTCTCGGAAGAACCCGAGACGGAACTGAAAGACTCGGAAGATAAACAGGACGACCCGATCGATGAACCCGAATTCAGCGATGTCGATCTTGACGAGTTCAGGAACGATGAAACCGACTATCGCCTGAAGAAACGTCCCGATAATGATGAAGAGTTTGAATTTGCGCCGCCGGCAATCGACACAATGTACGACCATCTTCTCCAGCAGCTCCAGCTCCTCGATTTTAACAATGACGAGAAGAGACTCGGAGAAGAAATAATAGGTGATATAGACGACGACGGATATCTCAGGGAAGACCTCCAGAAAATTGTAGACGACACGAACCTCGCTTTTCAGATGAGCCTCACTATTCAGGACGCTGAAAAAGTTTTAGCGGGAATTCAGAGTCTCGACCCGGTCGGTGTGGGCTCGAGAAATCTGAGGGAGTGTCTCCTTGTCCAGTTGAGAGCGAGAGCTGAAGCGGATCCTCAGGAGCACACCGTCGCATTTCGGATAATCGAAGAGGGCTTTGAAGATTACTCGAATCACCGGTATGACCAGCTTGCCCGGAAGTTGAACATTACCCCCGAGGAGATCAGGACGGCAGATGCGATCATCAGGAAACTCAATCCCAAGCCGGGCGAAGGATTCATGGTCCCGCTTGAGACAACCGTAGTCGTCCCCGATTTCGTAGTATCGGAAAACGAGCAGGGGGAACTGATCTTGACCCTTAACGAGCGCGACATGCCTCAGGTGAGGATTAGCCCTCGGTACCTCGACATGATGAAGCAGGCTCGCGGACACAAGACAGATCCTCAAACGAAGGATTTTCTGAAACGAAAGCTTGAATCGGCAAAGTGGTTCGTGAACGCATTGCTGCAGCGGCGGCAGACTATGACGCAGGTGATGCAAGCACTGATAGAGACTCAGCGCGATTTCTTCACGGAAGGACCCGACAATATTCACCCGCTGATATACAGAGACATTGCCGACCGGACTGGTTTCGATATCTCGACTATCAGCCGTGTCGTCAGCGCGAAATATGTGCAGACCGATTATGGCGTCTTTCGGCTGAGAGAACTTTTCAGCGAGGGGCTTAAGACGAACGACGGCGAGGAAGTCGCGACCCGGGAGATCAAGAACAAGATAAAGAGCATGATAGAATCTGAAGAAAAAAATAAACCGCTTAATGACGAAAAGATAACGAAACTCCTGAACCAGCAGGGATACCGGGTGGCGCGGCGGACTGTGACGAAATATCGCGAGCAGTTGAAGATATCCCCCGCCAGAATGCGCCGGGAGGCATGACATAATGGGAATTACAGATACCTCTGATCACATATCCGTTCAGGAAAAAATCAAGCATTATGAAGGCATCGTCTCGCACTACACGAAGAAATATTCGGTGACTTACGAAGAATTCTCCAAATCAATCGCGGGGAAAGCGATGACCGCAGAGATTGAGGACGATCTTCTCGACTGGAAGGAGGCCCTCCTGATGCTCGGCATTTACGAAAGAATATCCGGTGGGTTCGGCTAACCAGGTTGATCCGGTCGGCGGTTTATATAATTATTCCTGGTAATTGAATATGGGCGCATCAAGGAGAACGATGGACATTCACGCGACAACCGTAATCGGCATCATAAAGGACGGGAAGTGCGCGATCGGAAGCGACGGTCAGGTAACGATCGGGCAGGCGGTCATGAAACACAATTCCAAAAAAGTCCGGAAGATATATAATGATGCCGTGTTAGCCGGTTTTGCGGGCGCGTCGGCAGATGCCTTCACCCTTTTCGAGCGGTTCGAGGATAAACTGCAGCAATATCACGGGAATCTCAGCCGCGCGGCTGTCGAGCTCGCGAAAGACTGGCGAATGGACAAGTACCTTCACAGACTCGAAGCACTCCTTGCCGTAATGAACCACGAGACGGCGCTCCTTATCTCCGGAAATGGAGATGTCGTTGAACCTGATGACAAGATTGTCGCAATAGGGTCGGGCGGTAATTACGCGCTGTCCGCCGCAAGAGTGCTGATCAAACATACAAAGCTGTCCGCCCGTGAAATTGTCCTTGAATCTCTCGGGGCTGCTTCCGATATCTGTATTTACACGAACAAGAATTTTTCGATTGAAGAAATTTGACATGCCGAAAGCTCTCAAGCCCGTAGATCCTGTGAAGAACGAACTTACCCCGCGCCAGGTCGTGCGTGAGCTGGACAAGTACATCATCGGCCAGGATGCCGCGAAAAAATCCGTCGCGATCGCGCTGAGGAACCGCTGGCGCCGCCAGCAGGTCCCGGAAAACCTGCGCGAAGAAATAATGCCGAATAATATCATACTTATCGGCCCAACAGGAGTCGGGAAAACCGAAATTGCCAGGAGACTCGCCAGGCTGTCCAACGCGCCGTTCGTCAAAGTCGAAGCTTCGAAGTTTACAGAGGTCGGGTATGTCGGCCGCGACGTCGAATCGATGATACGCGACCTCGCCGAAATAGCAGTTGCAAACGTCAAGACTGAAAAAACTTCCGAAGTCATCGGTCGCGCGAAAGTACTTTCGGAAGAGCGCGTCCTCGACGAGCTCATCCCGATGAAAACTCCGAAGAAACTGAAGGCGGACGGTCCACACGACGGTGAGGAGGACGAAGAACGCAAACAGACGCGAGAGAAACTCCGACTGATGCTTCAGAACGGCGAGCTCGATTCACGCGCGGTGGAAGTGCAGGTGAATACCGACGCAATGCCGATGATGCAGGTGTTCGGTCCGTTCGGCTCAGAGGATCTCGGACCTAACTTCCAGGATCTATTGAGCAACATCATGCCTAAGAAGACAAAGACGAGACGCGTGCCGATCTCGGAGGCATTGAAAATATTTGAACAGGAAGAAGCGCAGAAGCTCGTCGATATGGATAGTGTGGTAAAGGAAGCCGTCAGACGTGTCGAAAACAGCGGCATCGTTTTCATCGACGAGATTGACAAGGTCGCCAGTACCGGCGGAGAGACACACGGTCCTGATGTGTCGCGGGAGGGCGTTCAGAAGGACCTGCTTCCTATCGTGGAAGGCTCGACTGTGATGACGAAGTACGGAATGGTTAAGACCGACCACATACTTTTCATAGCGAGCGGAGCGTTCCATACTTCGAAACCTTCCGACCTGATCCCCGAATTGCAGGGGAGATTTCCTATTCGGGTTGAACTGAACAGCCTGAACGAGGAAGATTTTTACAAGATTCTTACACTTCCTGAAAATGCGCTCATAAAACAGTACACCGCTCTTCTTGCCACCGAAGGTGTCGACATAACGTTCACAGATGATGCGATACACGAGATTGCAAGAGTCGCCACTGAAGTCAATGAGCAGGTGGAAAATATCGGTGCACGAAGACTTCACACGATAATGACGACATTACTCGAGGAAATTCTGTTCGACGTGCCGGACAAAATAGATCAGAAGTTGGTGAATATCACGCGTGAAATGGTAAGCGATCGTCTCAGCAAGATTGTTAAAGACCGCGATTTGAGCAAGTATATACTCTGAGAGCAAATACTAAATCCTAATTTCTAAATTCTAAATGCCGCCTTGTCCGAAGGACTCCTTTCCAACGGAATCATTTTGATCGAAGCGGCAGCCGGACATTCAAATGTCGTGGACGAACAAAATCAAAATTCGAGATTAGAAATTCATAAAAGGAGATAATGTCTTTTGACTTTTGAAAATTTGAGATTGTTTAGGATTTCGTTCTTCGAATTTAGAATTTGTCTCCCCTGAGATGGCTGATCTGAAAATAGAAAAGATCGACGCCGAAGCATACTCGAAATTTCTTGCCAACAATCCACCCTCGTCGCCTTTCTCCCTTCCCGAATTTCTTGCGGCCTACCGCGAAACATTCTCTACGGAGAGTGAACTCCTGTCAATTAATAGGAACGACTCTACCGTCGCGGTTTGTGCTCTCTTTGTGGGACGAAGAGCAAGCCAGAAGCTGGTCAAACTTATGCCCATCCGTCCATATGACGGTGTCCATTTCAGGTCGCTCGAATCCTCGACGAATCAGAAGAGGGAATACGACGTGCTGACGGCGCTCCAGGCTCTGGCCGAATATCTGAAACGCAATTTCGCTTTCTACCAGATGGTCTTCCCGCCTGACACATCCGACATACGGGCATTTCAATGGGACGGCGCCCAGGTCGTAACGAATTACACTTACGTCATGGATCTTCCCGGTTTCACGGAAGATGGCTATACAAAATCTTTGAGAGAAGTGTTGCGTGGCGCGCAAAATTCCGGTCTCGCTGGCGGGATGTGCGGTGTGGATGAGCTCGTGTCACTTCAGCAGCTAAGTTACGAAAGGCACGGCCGGCGTCCCCCGGTATCGGCGGGGAATCTGCTCGCGCTTCTGAAGCGGCTTGATGCGGCAGGATTGCTGCGCACCCGGTGCGTCCGGAACAAGAATGGCAGAGTGGTTTCTGCGATGACCTCTCTTATACGAGGCCGGGGGATGTACCTCTATGTCAGCGGGACGGATGCGATTGCCGAGCGAGGTGCGTCGCATCTCCTTTATCACAATATCCTGAATGAAGAAAAACGCGAGGGAAAAATTTTCGTCGACTTTTGCGGAGCGAACACTCCATCAATAAATCTCTTCAAGTCGGCCTTCGGACCGAGACTTGCGGCGTACTTTAGGGTCTGGCGCGCAAACACATTGATAACCAGATTGGCTTCCCGTTTCAAGAAATTCTGATGGGAAATCCCGAAGAGAATTCGCTGACCCGAAGCGCCGGTCTCGTGGGCGTTTCAAAATTCGTTAACATCCTCGGACTTCTCGCCGCGTCTATGATCCTCACTCGCCTGCTCAACAGATCCGAATATGGAAATTATGAGCAGGTCTGGCTCGTGTACAATTCATTTCTCCCGCTGGTCGGATACGGTCTGAGCAGCGCGATTTATTTTTTCTCTGCAAGAGAAGATAAACGGATTGTCTATGCAGCTGCCTCACTCGGAACGACAATCATCGGAGTGCTGACCGGCATTGTGCTCACCGTTTTCGCGCCTCTGATAGCTCACTGGTTCAAAGCGGACTCTCTAACGATTTACATTCGCATCTTCGCGCTTTACGCGGTACTATCGTCGCCATCGCTTATGTTCGAGTCCGTATTCGTGACCGAAGGCAAAACCGGTCTCCTCCTCATCGGAAATGCCCTCCTGGCAGCCATGTTTGCGGCTGTCGTCATGGTATCGGCTTTGTTCTTCCATAGTCTCACCGTGGTCTTCATTTCGATCGCCGGAGTCGGTCTTGCAAAATCGGCTTTTCTATTCTTCTATCTTATTCGAGAACGGAGGCTCTCCTCGGACAGAATCGGCCCGGCTATGAAGGCACAACTCTTCTATGCTCTTCCCATTCTCATAAGCAGCCTCATGGGAACAGTCAGCAAGCAGATCGACCGATACCTTGTGACCCTTTTCTTCACTCCCGACCAGTTTGCAATCTACGCGATCGGCTCTAAACAAATTCCGATGGTCGCGGTCATCACCGGATCGGCATCAGCCGTCCTATTCCCCGTGTTCAGCGAACTTGGATCAAAGGAAATGAACGCGCAGTTCATCGGCTTATGGCGGAACTCGATTTCGAAGACAGGACTATTCCTCCTCCCGATGATGGTCTTTCTAATGTTCGTCGCCAAGGATTTCATGGGATTCTTCTTCGGTGAGAAATATATCGCGAGCGCAACTATTTTCAGGATCTTTCTTTTTCTTTTACCTCTGAGATTGGTTTTCTACAGCCAGGCACTTTTGTCTCTCGGCAAGCAAAAACTTTATATGTATACATCTATTGCAGAAATGCTTCTCAGCGGATTCGCATCTTACATCATGATGAGACTCTACGGACTTGAAGGGGCGGCGGTGGGAAAGGTGATCGTCAGTTACCTCGAGGTTGCTGTACTGGCATCTGTCCTGATGTTTCTTCTCAAGACTAACGTCAAAGAATTTTTCCCGTGGCTGAAAATTTTGCGGATAGTAGGAATATCACTTGTCGGACTCGGGCCCGTGATCCTGCTCCGGGGTCAGTTCTCAAATGTCTATATCCGGTTTCTCTTTGAAGGCGTTCTCTTCGCGGCAGGGTTCGGTATCCTTGCTATTATTACAAAGTCTCTGCGTATCGTAAGTTTGAGGAAGCTCCAGTTCACGGTAGATTGACGGAGCGGTGACACATCTGTAAAATGAGGGTAAGGAAATGGAAATCGTAAGTCCTGAGATAGAAACCTATATGGGCGAGATCTACGGTGAGAGGCACCGGGTTCTGCGTGAGATGGAAGCCGAAGCGGAGAAGAGAGATTTCCCGATTGTCGGACCATTGGTAGGGAAACTTTTTTTTCAACTTGCGAAAATGACGGGAGCGCGTCGCGTTTTCGAGATGGGATCCGGATACGGCTACTCGGCCTTGTGGTGGGCTCTCGGCATGGAAAGAGGTGAAGTCATCTGCACGGAAGGAAGTGAATCGAACAAATCTTCCGGTGAAAAATATCTGAAGAAGGCCGGACTCCTTGACAAAGTGAAATACCATGTCGGTGACGCGCTTGAGATAATCGACGGAGTCAGAGGAAAATTCGATATAGTTTTCATCGACATCGAGAAACGGGACTATCCGCGAGCACTGCGAAAAGCCGTCCCGCGTGTAAAGAAGGGAGGGCTGATAGTTGCCGATAATGTCCTGTGGTCTGGAAAAGTGGTGGAATCACGCGGAGACGAGTCGACCGAAGGCATAAAGGAATTCAACAGGCTCCTTTTTTCGCTGAAAGAATTCTCGACGAGCATAATTCCTGTGAGAGATGGCGTGGCTGTCGCTTACAAAATCTGAAGGAGACCGGATGATTTTTGTTTATTACCATGTCACCTCATCAGAAGACTTTGAGGCAAGGATCCCGGTCTATTTCCGGAGTGCGCAATCGTTGGGGCTGAAATCAGTAATGCGGAAACATGACGAACCAGGACTCTTCATGGAGATCATCGAGCGAGGAGATGATTCAAAAGAGCGCCTCGAAAAACTGGCGACCTTGCGTTCAACGTCGGGAATCGACAAATTTATTGAGGAGAACCGGATCCACACAGAGATATTCGATCCGTTTCTGTGACACTGGTTTCGCGAGAAGGCGTGGTATGCCGGGTGCTCCACTTCAGTTAAATTCACATTTTGAGAATCATAAAATCGAATCGGAGTAAAAATGTCAAGACTGGTTTTAATTCGACATGGCGAATCACAATGGAATCTCGAAAATCGTTTTACGGGATGGGTCGACGTACCTTTGTCGGAACGCGGAATAAAAGAGGCTGAGTCAGCGGGTGAGAAACTGAAATCGTACAGGTTTGACCAGGGTTATTGTTCAAAATTGAAGAGGGCCATAGACACGCTTGTAATCGTTCTTGAAAAGACAGGTCAAAAGGATTTGCCTATAGAGTACGACACCGCGCTAAATGAGAGACACTATGGAGACTTGCAAGGTCTCAACAAAGCGGAGACCGCGAAGAAGTTCGGAGACGAGCAGGTCCACATATGGAGGAGAAGTTATGACGTTGCGCCGCCAAATGGAGAAAGTCTGAAGGACACGGCGGCGAGAGTACTGCCGTACTGGCGGTTTAAAATTTTTCCCGACGTGAAAGCGGGCAAAGATGTTTTGGTAGTGGCTCACGGCAACAGTCTTCGATCGCTCGTGATGTTCCTGGACAATATGACCAAAGAGCAGGTTCTTGAACTGAACATTCCTACAGGTGTGCCGCTTGTTTATGAGTTCGATGGCGACAAGGTGACGAGTAAGAAATACCTGGAGGGATGATGGGGCAGTCGCTCGCCCATCGTGCTTCATGAAAAAACCTTATCCGTTAACGCTCACGGGTAATTCCGTCGATTTGGTGCCGCTTAGCGCGGAACATCTCGGTGAGCTTTGCGAGGTCGGGCTTGATGAATCGATATGGAAGTGGATCCCTTACGCGGTCCGAAGCGTAGATGAAATGAGAGATTACATTGCAGCGGCACTCCGTGCCCAGGCCGATGGATCTGCGATTCCGTTCGCAATCCTCGAAAGGAATTCGGGCAAGGCGATAGGAAGCACGAGGTATATGAGCATAGACGTCCCGAATAATCGTCTCGAGATCGGAGCCACGTGGATCGGAACAAAGTGGCAGCGGACGCGAGTGAATACGGAAATGAAATATCTAATGCTCAGACACGCGTTTGAAGAACTCGGATGCACGAGAGTGGAGTTGAAGACAGATGCTCTGAATGAGAAATCGCGGAATGCGATTCTCCGGATAGGAGCAAAGGAAGAGGGAACGCTTAGGAAGCATGTTGTAACTTATTCCGGCCGGATCAGGGATACGGTTTACTACAGCATACTCGATACGGAATGGCCACAGGTCCGCTCAGATCTCGGGATGAAACTATCGGGAGCGTAAATATCTTGAAGGAGTTGATCGATTCGGCGTTCACATTGGAACCGAAGTGCACTTCTTGAATCACGATGTCGCGTGCGGTATATTGATTTCAAGGCGGAGTAGCTCAGGTGGTTAGAGCAGTGGAATCATAATCCACGTGTCGGGGGTTCGAGTCCCTCCTCCGCTACTGCTTCACTTAAGTCTCTTCCAATCTTAAATGCTCGCCTTCCCATCCCAGGTTCCCGAAGTGTATAGTTTGTATTTCGTAGATTAGACCGGGATCAAACTGCTAAGGCGACCGAACATGTGTCGGGGGTTCTCCCGAAGGTCCGAAGTCCCGAAGGTCCGAAGGACTCCTTCGGAGGATCCCTTCGGGAGACTCCTTTCCGACGGAATCCTTCGGATCGGAGGATCCGCCTCCGGCGGAGAGTCCCTCCTCCGCCACAATTTCCCTCGAGTTGGTTCAGCCTCACACATTGTTTTGCCTTCATTTGAAATTACAAACGTGAGTTGGGGATGTTAGTCACCCATTCCATGACTTTGCCACCGGCATTGATGTACGTGTGCCATGTTGTGGTGCGAAGGAGGACTCGTAGATACACTCAGGGGACGGTGAGGATGGAGCGAGACTCACCGCGAAACTGGCGTGAGGCCGGTATAGGTCATTGTGATCGTCTGTGAATCCGGGCCAAAGGGCAGGACCCAGACCGATATCCCCCGACTAATTGCAGAACGCTGCCACTGCTCCATCTTATCACCACTTATCCCTTCGACCATGACGCCAGTCACGCTATCCCGGCTGTGCTCCATTACTGTACATTCGTTCAGTTGCGCATGTTGTTTATAACCCTAGTTTGGTACTGAGGATACTAGAGATGATACATATGAGCGGATCGCGAGGAGAATGGTTGCAATTGTTGCGGTAAGTTGTGCTGATATATGAAAAGAGCGTTGGCACATCAAAATGATCGCGAACAAATACGCCGGGACACACTCCCGCTTACTCATGTTGGAGTTAATCTCCGTTCGGTTCAGCGCGTCCGTAAACTTATCTGGACATCATCAGTAGACCTTTTACAATTATTCAATCATAAGGAGGAGGAGTTCTAAATGCGTAATTCACACCGGAATATTCTTTTGTTGATGCTTCTGTCTTTCTGCGGCATCAACCCGTCGTTTGCGCAATGGGTCCAAACCAGCGGGCCCGGAGGAGGGACCATCTTAAGTCTCGCCGCGAGCGGATCAAATCTTGTTGCCGGGACTTCCGCTGGCGTCTTCCTATCAACCAACCAGGGAGCCAGCTGGAAAGCCTCGAATTCCGGCATGACCAATAATCAGATCTGGACTTTGTTTACCAACGGCTCTAATCTTTTTGCGGGCGCCGCTGGAGGCAGTTTTCTATCTACTGACCACGGAGCGACGTGGACGCCGATCAGCTCAGGCTTGTCGAATCTAAGGATTGACGCCATGGCTGCAAGCGGCGGGAATCTTTTTGCAGGGTGTTCCTATCGGGGAATCTTCGTCTCCACCGATAACGGCTCAACTTGGACCGCTACAAAAGATTCAGGTGTGACAATCCAAAGCGTCAGCGGTCTCCTTGCAGGCGGGACCAACCTCTTTTTGGGGACAACAAACGGCGTCTTTCGTTCCACGAACAACGGGACCTACTGGGCAGAATCTGATTCAGGGATGACAAACAAGTATGTGTTCTCGATGGCCGCCATCGATACAAATCTTATTGTGGGAACCGACAATGGTCTTTTCCGCTCCACCAACAACGGGAAGAGCTGGACCGACGTTAGTCCGAGTGGTACGTTCTACAAGGTATTCACTCCGATGGCCGTTGTCGGCACGAATCTGTTTGTGGGGAACGACCAGAACACCCTTTACCTTTCCACCGACAACGGGAACACCTGGAATACAGTTGGTGTATTGCCCGGCTCAACCAATGCCTTTGCCTCGATCGGCTCGGATCTATTTGCGGCGACCGGTGGGGTGGGAATCTTCGTTTCCAGCGACGGCGGTGCAGACTGGACGCCGGCGAGTAACGGAATATCTTTAATGGATGTCTATTCGTTAGACTTTAACGGCTCGAGTCTTTATGCGGGGACATCCAACGGTCTCTTTGTTTCCCCTGATAATGGTACAACCTGGACGCTCGTTGATTCAGGGTTGGGAACAACCTGGATTGGTGGATTTGTGAAGTCGGGTGCAAATCTATTTCTCGCGACAACAAGCGGGGTCTTTCTTTCAACGGACAATGGGACAAGCTGGAATCTGACCAACTCAGGATTATACACTAGTAATATCTATGCTATCGGCGTCAGTGGATCCAATGTAATTGCCGGGGCGTACGGAAATATCTATTATTCAACCGACAACGGTGGCAGCTGGAATCTCGGCATCGATACAACAGTCATCTCTTTTACAACCGTAGGCAATAAGTTGCTTGCCGGAAGCTCGGGGCAAGGAGTCCTTGTCTCGACTGACAACGGAGTGACGTGGACTGGCGCCAATAATGGCATTGGCGACACGGATTATGTTGAAGGCTTTGCCCAAATCGGCTCGAATTTATTCGCCGGGACTTCCGGCCAAGGAGTCTTCCGATCGACCGACAATGGGACAAGTTGGACTGCGGTAAATTCCGGCCTCAACAACATGTACCTCCATACTCTTGCGGTCAGCGGTTCGAACCTTATCGCCGCTACTGACAGCGGTGTGTATGTTTCCACTGACAACGGGACAAGTTGGAGTGGGTTTAATAGCGGTCTACCTAATTTGAGAGTCAATGCACTAGCTGCTAATGGAACAGATGTCTTTGCCGGGAGCTACAATAATTCGGTTTTGATCCGACCGGCATCCCAGATCACGACCGGCGTCAATGAAAATCATAGTGGAACACCCACCGAGTTCTCTCTCTCGCAGAACTATCCCAACCCGTTCAACCCGACAACACTAATCAGTTATCAGTTGCCGGCTGTCAGCCACGTTACACTGACTGTCTACGATATCCTGGGCAGAGAGGTCACTACACTTGTCAACGGCGTTCAGACGGCCGGAACGCATTCAGTCAGTTTCGACGGAAGCAAAATGTCCAGCGGAGTCTACTTCTACAGACTCAAAGCTGGAAGTTTCTCGCAGACAAAGAAACTAATGCTGGTGAAATGATCGGCTGAACACGCAGCTCGACTGAGCTGCGAGAGGCACGTGAGGCACGGAGAGATTTTGTTCTCCGTGCCCCAGGGCCCAACAAACCTGTGGCTGCATTGCTCGAACATGTTCGAATTACACATCGGTTGCACTAGAGACGTCGCGACCTGAATCGACTGAGACTAAGGAGATGCAAATGAAAACAATTATTAACCTGGTGCGAGTCATGATTATCATGCTGGCGGTTAGTGAATGCGCGCGCGCTCAGTGCGACAATTGTCCGCCGCCGCAGGTCGTGATTTACGGCATGCAGTTGAATGTGCCCATACCCTCGCCGGACGATTCGACCACCGGCAGTTATACAACGACTGCCAGCCAGCAGGCATTTCTGAATTGGGTTGCACTCGGAGATGTTTTTGTTCCGCTGAGCGGGATCGCGAACAACGATCCGGAAGCGAATTGCGTCAGGTGGTCACAGGGTTCACTTGCAAATCAGCTGGCGACTCTGCCCGATTCATTGGTGAGAATTCACCTTCAGAACTATTGGACGGGTGACGTGCCCGATACAGGAGCTCTCGGGGGGGTCGACTATTTGATTCGGGCCACTATGGACAGCTCGGGCGGCGCGTATCATTTCCATGTTTATCTCGAGGACGGATACACCAGGGAGCGAATAGCAACAGGGTCCGCCGACTTTTCCGGCGCAAGCGGCGCTGTAGGTGCAGCAAACACGGCTATTGCCTCTATAGAACCAGTTTTCGATAAAATCAGAGAGTACCAGACGAATCTTCGGAACATGACATCCAACATGGCCCTAAGCGCACAGATCACCATCGCTCCGTCTCAGGCGGACATGCATATCCTTCAATCGATCCCGGTAACGTTTGAGGTGACCGACTGCGATGGAACGCCGCTCAACGGTTTCACTCTGAACATTGGCGGGAGTGAGGGATCCTTCGACCAATCTTCCGTCGTAACAGACCAAAGCGGTCAGGCCACTGCGAATTTTACAGCGGGCAGTTCACCTGGAGTAGCCAACCTGACTGCCGTGTGCTATCCCTACACCACACCCATGCACAAACAAAGAGGCTCACACGGAGACGCTGTTGTTACGATCGATAATCCGGGACTACTGATATGGCAATACACCATCACCGAGTCGGAGGACCAATCCTACTTGTACTACTTTGATAGTACGGACAATGTCGGGACTCGTACATATGAGTACGAACAACAGCAAATTAAAACATCAGGAAACTACAGACAGTACGTCCTCGGGACGATTACCGACTCGTCGATAGATGCGAGAGCCGTGTACGGAGGTTCGGGCGACTTAACACTCTTTAATACGGACAAGACCCTCGAAGACATTAGTGCCTACGATGGCGGAGGGTCCATGACAAATAGATTCAGTGTGACAACCGGCTGGGTTGCCAGCGATGAGAATTATAAAGATGATCTTGATCTAGACTACTATCGACTGCCTGGCCAGCCACCGACTTTCTATTTCGCCACCCAGGTCAAGTGGGACGGTCAATCTACAGGGAACCAGTATTATCTAGTAAAGCCTGTCCCGAGCGAAAACGAACCAGGATATTCGAACTCTGGCAGTGGCTCCAATCCGATAACGGACGGGTTCGGTCTTTACCTGACGGAGTTTCAATCCTATCCTCCTTCGACTCAAGTCACTTCGTCGTTTTCAGGCAGCGGAACAAGTTACCATTTCAGCGGAAATTATCACGTTGACAGTACCTACGATGTTTCCCCATCGGGTCAGAAGCGCGCCATCTATAATGCAATGATCAGCGTCGGGATATCGCCCTACCAATTACCGACCGCGGTGAAATCCGCTTCCGACAATTTGCCGAAGACGTTCCATCTGTACCCGAATTATCCGAACCCGTTCAACCCGTCTACAATGATCTTTTACGACGTGCCGACGACATCTATCGTAAGTCTGACGGTTTACGATTTACTAGGGAGAAAAGTCGAAACGCTTATCAACCAGAGGCAGAGTCCAGGAAAATATGGCGTCAGGTTCGACGCGAGCAGGCTCGCGAGCGGAGTCTATTTCTACAGGCTGCAGGCTGGTGGTTTCTCGCAGACTAAGAAGTTGATGCTGGTCAAGTAAAACGCATGCACTAAGAATAGGGATCGAGGAAATGAAAATGAGGGCGACTATAAAAAGGTTTGCGGTTTTAATTAGTCTTCTGACGATAGGTAAGACTGCCATGGCACAGTGTGACAATTGTCCCCCGCCACAAGTGGAGATCTACGGAGTTCAGATGAATGTGAGCATGCCCCCGCCTGACTCGACAACCGGCGACTATTCAACACCTTCAAGCCATCAGGCTTTATCGAACTGGTCCTCACTTGAGAATGTCACTTTCGCGCTTGACTTGATCGCGATCAACGACCCGGAGGGAAGTTGCGTTAATTGGTTCTTCGGCACGAGCTTTTTCCCGTCCGACACGTCGGCGGATTCGCTGATGAAAGTAGTTCTTGAAAAGAACTCCGCTGGAGATGTACCTCCCGCCGGAACGTTGGGCGGTGTCGACTATTTGATCTGGGCGATGCTCGATAGCTCAGGGGGCCGGTATCACTTCCATGTTTACCTGGAGGATGGCTACACCAGGACACGGATAGATTCAGCTCAGGGAAATTTCACGACCGCCGCAGACGCAGCGGCGGCAGCGGATTCTACCGTATCGCACATTGAACCTGTCTTCGGCAAGATCAGGGCATACCAAAAGAGCCTGGTGGAAAATGGCACCAACATGGCGCTCGATCCGCAGATAAGCATTACACCATCCCAGTCAGAAATGAATGCGCTGCAGACAATTCCGGTGACCTTCCAGGTCAATGATTGCGATGGCACGCCGTTGAAAAGCGTGACACTGACAATCGGCGGCAGCAATGGCAGCTTCGATCAATCAAGCGTCGTAACGGACGACAACGGCGAGGCGACAGCGAATTTCACCGCAGATAACGTGTCAGATGTTGCCGGCCTGACCGCAATCTATGACCCGTATACGACACCCATGCACCAGCAGAGAAGCTCGCAAGGGTTCGCCGTCGTGACGATCAATGATCCCGGATTGAGGATTTGGCAGTTGATAATTATAGAGTCCGAAAATTCCCGCCGCACCGAGACCGGTGGTTCCTATTTTGATTTAACCTTTAGGTCGAAAGGGACATTCAAACAGTACATCCTTGCCGATATAACGGACTCCAGCTTTAATACTAGAGCAATGTATGGTGGGGGCGGAGGTATTTCAGTCTTTTCTTCCCAAAAATACATCACGAGCACAATGAACAGTCTCATCACATCAAGCGGTTGGATTTCCAGGCATGAAAAGTTCACAAACGACTTGCAACTTCTCTGGTATGTATTACCAAGCGCCACCGTCCCCACTTTCGGCTTTATATCGCAAATCAAATACGATGGGATAACGACAGGGTACACCACTTATTATAATAGTGATGGCACAACAACAACACTCGGTGGAGACACTCCTTTTACAGATGCTATTGATCTATACACGAACGAGTTCCTGACCTATCCGCACTCTCCATACACCACGGCTTCTTTCTTTGGAAATGATAGCGGATGGGCTTTCGTCGGAGATAATCTGGCAGACAGCACGGAGACCGAATCGAGCCTAGTAAAAACCTGGTATACTTCCTCGCACGTCTCGGTCTCGATAACTCCTTTTAAAATCCCGACCGCTGTAAAATCCGCCCCAGGCAACGTCCCAAAGAGCTACCAGCTCTACCCGAACTATCCGAACCCATTCAACCCGTCTACAATGATCAGCTACGACATACCGGCTAACAATTTCGTGACGTTGAAGATCTACGATATTCTGGGAAGAGAAGTCCAAACGCTCGTAAATCAAAAACAGATCGCCGGAAAATACGGCGTCAGGTTCGATGCTAGTCGGCTTGCGAGCGGCATATACTTTTACCGGATGGTCGCAGGTAGTTATGTGTCAACCAGAAAAATGATTTTAATAAAATAGCGCGACAAAGGCTGGTGCAATTAAGAGATTTTATTTTTATGAATCATTAATCGGAGAATACAATGAAACACTATACCTACGGCTTAATGATTGTTACCGTTATTGCGCTTCTTCAATCAGCCGCATTTGCCCAAATCACAATTACAGTATCGGATCTTCAGAATCTATTTGGGGCCGGAACAACGAATTTTACGTACTCAAATCACGACAGCATGGAAACAATGAACGTCGGAACTCCATCCACCTCTGCGGCTCAGTCTTGGACTATCCCCGCCTTTGTCGTCCTTGACTCGTCTATACTGGACAACGTTTCTCCCGCTTCCACACCGTTTGCCTCCGATTTTCCGGGAGCCACATACGCCGAGACATTCACTGAGACCGACACGGGTGTCACTCTTTCATACTACGCATACCTGGAGCTTTCGAACGATTCACTATACTTGATCGGATTTGTAGAACATTTATCAGGATCTTCCGGCGGGCATGCTATTGACTCCACGCTGTCTCAGCACGAGATGAAATTTGCCTTCCATGTGCCGCTCTCTTTGGGGGAGGTCGCGGTCGGCTCGCCGGATACGGTTGTTCTCGCCCCCGGCATAATGCAGGTGGTCACAACGTCATCCACGTATGACGCCTACGGCTCCCTGACTCTGCCCAACGGAACTTTTCAGGCGCTTCGCTCCAATCAAGTGACTACCTTTAAGATCTATAGTGGCGGTTCACTGGTAAATAGTTCAACTAGCTATTCGCTCGTCTGGACTACCCAGGAGGGCCATCAATTGACAGTGGGTGTCGACTCCGGCGCTACATCCGGTACAGTGCATGTGATTTCGATTTCCTGGACGCGTGTCGGCCAGACTCAGACAGCTGTCAACAAATCAGTTGGACAACCTGTCGACTTTGCGCTTGCGCAGAACTATCCGAACCCGTTCAACCCGACGACGAAAATCAACTATCAGGTTGCAGCGCTCAGTCACGTCAGTTTGAAAATCTATAACACCCTCGGACAAGAAGTGGCAACTCTGGTGAACGATACAAAAGGGCCGGGCGCGTACAGTGTCAATTTCGATGCATCTAGGTTTTCGAGCGGTCTTTACTTCTACCGACTTGTTTCAGGGACCAATGTCGCAGCGAAGAAAATGCTTTTGATAAAATAAGCTCTCCACCGGTCTCCTCCTGATCGGAGTCCCGCCACATGGTTGCGTGGCGGGATTTTTTGTTTCAGTCTGTTGGTCGCGTGTTCGAGCTTCTCCTTCGCGGCGATTGTTTCGAAACCAAATGCTTCTTTTATCTCTGTTAATGCCGTCCTTAATCGCAATAAGTCTTGACGTCAACGTTGATTGGTCCGGACGCGGATTGTAATTCTAATCGAGACAACCTAAAATTCTGCCGGAGAAAGGTCTGCGAGAATCGATGAATCTCTCGATTATCTTTCAGAGTCCTTTCCGATTTCGTCCGGTCAATTGCTCTTATTGTTTTTGAAATTGCTGATCACGGATATTGATAGTCCATCAAAATTTAAAATGGCACAGACAACTCGAGCGGAGATACGGAAATGAAAAATGTGATCCCAATATTTCTGACCTTCTCAATCTTTTCAGCAACTCTTCAGTCGAGAGAGATCCACGTTGGAACAAACGGGAGTGACTCCAATCCCGGTACTCTTTCGGCTCCAATGCGAACCATCCAAGGAGCCGCCGACGTGGCACAACCCGGCGACGTGATCACGGTGCATGAAGGAGTTTATAGGGAACGCGTAGATCCGCCCCGCGGAGGCATTTCCGATTCGATACGGATCGTGTACCAAGCCGCTTCTGGAGACAAAGTGGTGATAACAGGATCTGAAGTCGCCAGGAACTGGGTGAAAATGCAAGGAGATGTCTGGAAAACCACGATTCCCAATTCATTCTTCGGAAGCTTCAATCCCTACAGTGATCTAATCCACGGCGACTGGTTTGACAATATGGGACGCGATCATCACACGGGTGCGGTATATCTGAACGGCGACTGGCTAACAGAGGCAGCGACTTTCAGTGATCTAGTGAAGCCCGTGGGCGAGAATGCGCTGTGGTTCGCAAAAGTTGACAGTGCGAGCACGACCATATGGGCTCAATTCAAAAGCGTCGATCCGAATGATCAGCTCGTAGAAATAAATGTTAGAAGAACTGTGTTTTATCCCGGCAAGACCGGGATAAACTACATAACGGTACGCGGCTTCACGTTGGAGGACGCCGCTACACCCTGGGCACCTCCTACCGCCGAGCAAATCGGTGTGATCGGAACTCGTTGGAGCAAGGGATGGATAATAGAAAACAATGTCGTTTGTTATTCGACCTGCTCCGGCATCGCATTGGGCAAGTACGGCGATCAGTGGGATAACACATCTGAAAATACTGCCGAAGGATATGTAAAAACTATCGAGCGCGCGCTCGCGAACGGATGGTCAAAAGAAAATATCGGTCATCATATTGTCCGGAACAACACGATCTCTCATTGTGAACAGGCGGGAATTGTGGGAAGTCTTGGTGCCGTGTTCAGCACTGTTACGGACAACGTCATACACGACATTCACGTGCGGAAGCTCTTTTCGGGCGCGGAGATGGCGGGCATCAAGTTTCATGCGGCCGTCGACGTGGTCATAAAGCATAATCATATTTACCGGACGTGCCTCGGCCTCTGGCTCGATTGGATGGCTCAGGGCACGCGCGTGACAGGCAATCTCCTTAACGACAACGATTTCGATGTGCTGGTCGAAGTGGACCACGGCCCGTTCCTCTTCGACAATAATCTCTTTCTTTCGTCCTCATCTTTGATGGACCGGTCGCAGGGAGGCGCGTATGTGCATAACCTTTTTGCAGGTTCGTTCGATATCTTTCACTTCGATGGCCGCCAAACACCTTTCCTGAAGCCGCACTCAACTGAGGTGGCGGGCTATCACGACAATCCGTGCGGTGATGAGACATATTACAACAATATTTTTGTGAAACGTTGTGATCTGAAAAATTATGATAACGCACAATTAAAGATGCCGATGGATGGAAATGTCTATCTCTACGGTGCGAAACCCACAGTTCAGGAAAGGAATCCGATAATTATGCCCGACTTCGATCCGTCAATTAAGTTGATCGAAGAGGACAAAAGTTATTTTCTCGAATTTAAATTCGACACGACGTGGAGTGTCACGCGGGAACACCGTCTGGTAACCAGTCTGGTTCTGGGCAAAGCGGTGATACCTGATTTACCTTACGAAGATCGAGATGGAAATCAGATAAGCATTTCGAACGATTACTCAGGGCATGATCGAAGTCTGGCGAATCCGACTCCCGGACCATTTGAAAACCCGGGGAATGGTTCAGTCAGTGTTAGAGTGTGGTAAGTTGGGTGCGGGTCTGCCGTGGTGAGAAAATAAAAAAGTGCCGGCCGACCTCCGCGTCGGCCGGCACTTACGATGTTCCGGTTCAGTAACCGACCGTGAAGCGCCTTCTGATATGTTGAGGGTGCTCCAGCTCGTCGACGAGCGCAGCTGCATAGTCTTCTGTCGAGATTGTGCTTTTGCCTTGTTCGTCTGTGAGCAGTCTGTCGTCACTCGTCCGATAACTCCCCTTTTTCTCTCCTGGTTCGACCTGTGCTGATGGACTAACGAAAGTCCATTGCAGATCTCTCTCCATGCGGAAGACGGCCATCGCGTCGCGGTGGGCAACCGCATAAGGTTTGGCGGCGGCCGGGAATTGAGGAGTATCCATTAATTGTTTGCCGGAAGACACTTCGAGGCTTCCAGCTCCACCAACCATGATAAGCCGTTTTACGCCGGACATCTTCACTCCTTCGAGAAGGGAATGAGCCACGTCCACGAGCTCCTGTGCTCTCCCATTAGGTCCGTACGCACTTACGACCGCATCATGCCCTCTAGCCAACGATGCTACCTCCTGCGCGTTTAAGACGTTTCCTTGTTTGATGACAAGGTTATCTTTTGAGGAGGTAATCTTAGCGGGATTACGGACGATGGCCGTTACTTTGTGACCACGGCGCAACGCCTCGCTCATTATTTTCGACCCAATTTTCCCGCTGGCCGCAAATAATGCGATGTTCATCCTGAACTCCTTCCGTTTTTTTTGTGAGCGTTCTACTTGGCCTTCCCCTCAAGCCCGCTCACCAAAATATAACAACATTTCCCAGTGAGGTGTTCACGTCATGCACATTTTCAAAAATTCTCGTCGTTTCAGGTGCGTTTCGATGCAATTTTTACGAAACGGGTGATCAAAATCACATACTTCCGACGAGCCGCAGCCTCACGCCCCCACTAGGACCTCGTAGTGCTGTGACCTTTTGTCGTAGTGCGAGAGTATCTCCTTTGCCTTCGCCCCGGAACCACCGCTGATTCATAGTCCTCGCCTGAAAATTCCTTGACTGCATTAATGTTGTCGAACGACATAATTGTTATGAACTCTGCTTCGCTGCCCACTAGTCGCTTCAAAAGCTGAATGCCACGATAACCGTTGATCTTCCTGTCTCCAATTCCCACAAATATTTCTTCCTTCAAAAGTCTCTCGTACTTATCAGCATTTTGCATGTTCGTGTAACCATGCCAGATCCTGCTTATCATTTTTCTCTGACTCCCTTATCTCCTGCCGAAGAAGTGATTGAAATCGCTCTTCTCACCAATGCCCCGAGATACGTGCCTAATAATGAAAATGCAAGTACGGCCAAAGTGACTGACACGTGGTTTGAGTTAAGTTGAAAAACACTGAATCCGCACGCAATCGACAGGGCCCAAAGCCAGGACCTCCTGCGTTCTATGAATCCGATAATAAGTCCTGTCCCGATGATCGCTGCCACTGTTATTCCCGTATCGTCCCATGTCGGCCTGCTGTCGATATAACCGACTAACATGCCCGCCGTCACTGATAGGACCAGTACTGCCCAATGTTTCATTCTCATGAGATGCCTTCTCTATCTGAAACCTATTGAACAATATATTCGTGCAATTGAATAAGATGAAGGCACTATCATCACCTGAACGCGGTCGGGTGAATTAGAGTGCAAGTATCTCTATCAAGCGGCAGCTAAATCACTTTTGGGAGACGAGTTCAACCCTTCGGTTTCTGGCTTTCCCGTCTTCAGTAGAGTTAGAAGCAACAGGTGAATATGGTCCCACTCCCGCAGCCTTCAGCCTTGACGATTCGACGCCCTGGGCAATCAATGCTTTCACTACGGCGTCGGCCCGGTCGGATGATAATTTTAAATTCGACTCAAGCGTGCCGACATTATCAGTATGACCGACAACATACAGCGATAGGGCCATATTGTCTTTCATCAGCTTGGTGATCTGCTCGATGGCAGGTTTCGACTCCGGCTTGATCTCCGATTTTCCAGTGTCGAAGTAAATCCCGTAGATTGCTGCTTTGCCTGTTGACGCGATGCTCTCACTTAAAGCCGCAGCATCGGCAACCACTTCCTGCTCCATCGCTTTCGATTCTACAATAGTCAGCTGGTAATTTATCCCATCATTGAATCCCTCGACCTGCACATACGTGATGGCGCCGTTTGCCTCGATCTTCGCGCAGAGGATTCGGTCATCGTGAAAAAGGACTTTCCCGCCGATCTTCTTGACTGCGTTTTCGTAATTCCTCTCGATCTGGATTGTACTCGCTCTCTTCGCCCCCGTCTTAACATTGTAGTTGATCTGAGTCAGCTTTCCCTCCCATGGACCCTGGTCTTCGGGAATGTATGGCGAAACGAAACTGTCGAACTCTTTCTGATCGTAAGCTGTGATGTAGAATCCGGACAACCTGGAGAACAGCGGGTGATCGTGAGATCCTTCCGCATCCTGCTCCTCCTGTGCCCAAGCCGTTACTGTCACGAAAAACAGTGCTGCTGCCAAAGTGATAACGCGATTCATGTTTGCCTCCCAAGATTTTTTTTGATTGATGTTGAGTGACTCCTTTGCCCTAATGCACCTTAAAAGTTCCGGTTAATTATGAACCGGCCTGATGACTTACTGGATATAAAAAATCAGAACTCAGCAAGTCTGTCCATCAATTTCGACAGGTAGGCGTTGTTCGTCGCGATGTACTGCGCGGTCCGAACGATAGTATCCTTGTCCTGGACGAACCGGCCGGGCACAAGTTCCTTTCCGCCGTTCTTTACCATTTCGGCCAACGAATCGTCAGTGGCTTCGAGGTGAAACTGGAGGCCGATAACCTTATTGCCGTAGAGGAAGGCTTGGTTATCGCAGCCGTCTGAACTCGCGACTTTTTTCGCTTCCTTCGGTATGTCAAATATTTCGCTGTGCCAGTGGAATGGCGTGAAGCTATCGGGCAGGAAGCTGAGCGGGCCGAGTTCGCCTCTTTCAGCCGCCAGCCGGACCGGGAACCAACCAATCTCCTTTTCTTTGTTCTTGTTGATCTTGCTTCCCAGGACATTTGCAACTATCTGCGAACCGAGACAGATACCGAGAACAATCTTGTCCGACCTGATCGCTTTCTCGATGAAACCTTTTTCGTTCCTGAGCCACGGATAAATCTTGTCGTCGTTTGCTCTCATGGGGCCTCCCATAACTACGAGGCAATCAACGCTTTCGATATCGGGGAAGTTTTCGTTGTCATACATCCTCGTGGAACTCACACCGATCTTTTTTTGGTGAGCCCAATCTAGAATGCTGCCGGGGCTTTCATAAGGAACATGCTGGATGTAATGAAGTCTTTTCACGAGCTAAGCTCTCCTGTCCTTTTTCCGCACTTTCATAATATGACTTATTAGGAATGTCGTACACCGTTCGGGCATCCCGGAAACAAATTTAGCACTTTACTACTACTCTTGCGCACCGAATTTGATATGGATCAACGACTGCACTTTGAGCAGGTCTGAAAACAAAGCCCCGATTTTGTCAGGAAATTCCAACAGTCTCTTCCTTCCTTTAAATAGAGGAAATGACTCCACGATTTCTAATCCCTCGTGCCACAGCCGAATTTCATCCAGGTCGTCGATACCCCACCTGAGAAAGGACCCTTCATCCAGCCCGCTGTCGCGTATCACGACCTTGTTGGCGAGCTTCATGCCGAACGTAGACGAAATGTCGAAAACGATTTCGCCTCCTGGGAAACGGGCCGCTAAGGTCCTGAAAAACTTTCTGACATCCTCTCCGTCGAGATAATAAAAGACGCCGGCAGCCATGAATATGATATTGTCCCGGACAACCAGACAGTTCAGCCATGATTCTTCCAGTAATGACGAAGGGATGAAAATTCGTCGTTCGGATTCCGGTATAAATTTTCGTCGTAATTCGATCACGTCAGGCAAGTCGAGATCGTACCACATGATCTTTCCGTTGTCCACTCGTTCGAAGGTAGTATCCAGTCCGCACCCGAGATTCACAACAGTCGCGTAAGGATGGCTCAAGAGGAAATCTCGTATAACGGAATCCATATATATAGCGCGGATGATCCATGCGTTTCTCGTCGTGTTCCTGAGATTCCTGGCTTGCTGCACAAAATCGTAGTCGATATTCTCAACGATTACCTCTGCCGTCTTGTCGATGAGAAGAGGGTGAGGACTGCGTGTCTCCACGGCTCGCCCCCACAATGGAAGAAGTAATGTTCTTTGAACAGCTCCGACGGATACAGAAATCCTTTCACGCATAACGACCCTTTCTCGATATATTACACGCAGCCCACGAGTACAAAGGAAGCAACTCTCATCTATGAGGAAGCCCGATCCCGCTTCAGGACTCGATCACAAAATAACTCACGAATACCGTCCCGTTCAACTGCATTTGCCGGGTTTGAAAGGCAACGGGTGTATTATTGGAGGGGGGGTGAATCCGTTTTCCTATTAAAAACCATGGCTGGAATGTCAGCTATCCTCGGGAACTGAAAAACGAATCCCTCCGCAGTCAGTCTTTCAGGAAGGACACGCTGACTAGTGAGAATTGTCTCGTTACCCATGTCTCCAAGTACAAACCGGAGAATCGCCGGTGGAATTGACAGACGCGTCGGGCCGAGCCTTCTGCAGATCTCACTCATCCGTTCGGGGTTCGGCGCGACAAGATTGTATGTCCCCGAACACTTCTTTGTCAACAGGAGGAAAATGACGGCACGGATTTCATCTTCAAAATAAATCCAGGGCAGCCATTGGATTCCCGAACCAAGGAGCGTACCGACGCCCAGCCTGTAAGGTAGAGACAATTTCGGGAATGCTCCGCCATCCGGAGAAATCACCACACCGCTCCTCATGATAACAGTCCTGACACCGAGCGACTCAACTTCGGCAACTGAACCTTCCCACTCCGTTACGACCTTTGGAAGAAATCCCGATCCCTTGTCTGAAGTCTCGGTGAGAATCGAATCGCCTCTTGATCCGTAGTAACCGACCGCGGAGGCCTGGACAAGAACCTCAGGCGGATTCCTCATGATCCGAATAATCTCAGTGATAAACCGACCGATGCGAACGCGGCTATCAATTATCTTTCCTCTCTTACGTTTAGTCCAGAGAAAGGAGCCGATGTTTTCGCCTGCCAGGTTCACAATCGTGTCGATGCCTTCGAGCACGGCGGCAGCTCTCTCCGGATTGTCTCCGGGGAATTCTGCGCATCGAACTCTTGCACCTAAGACTTTCATCGCGCGATTTGTGTTCCTGGTAAGCGCAATTATCTCGTGACCACTTTCGGACAGGCGCTTCACTAGTCCTTTCCCAATGAATCCCGTCGAGCCTGTTACAGCAATTCTCATTTGCTGGTAATGTAAGCATCCGGTGTCGACGGGCAAAACTCTCGCTGTCTATCGCGGAATGTCGCATTTGCAGAAAATCGGACGAAATGTCTTCGGGCGCGCGCAATATCATCGCCAATCAATATGAGATTGCACTTTTCTTTTGTGAACTGTGAGCCTGTTGTAATTAAATTTCAGCAGGGAATAGAAAATGATTACTGAAGCATTAAAGAAAAAATTGAAAGAGATCTTCGGCGAGTCGAACTTTCTCGATTCCCCGGAACACAGAATTGCATACTCATATGATGGAACTGCACTGCTCGGGGCGCTTCCCGATGCAATACTGATCCCGACTAATGTGGAACAGTTGAGCCGGTTGATGAAGCTCGCGAACGAAGAAAGGTTCGCCGTTATTCCGCGAGGATCGGGTACCGGTTTGAGCGGCGGCTCCATACCTTCCGAGAACTCTGTTATTATCCTTATGAACAAATGGGACAAGATTATTCAAATCGATCCCGACAATCTCACCGCCTGGGTTGAACCCGGTGTGATTACGGGAAGATTCCAATCGCAGGTTGAATCGATGAAATTCTTCTATCCACCCGATCCCGGAAGTTCTCAGATCTGCACTATCGGAGGAAATGTGGCGGAAAACGCCGGCGGGTTGAGAGGTCTCAAATATGGCGTCACGAAGAACTATGTGCTCGGCTTCGAGGCGGTGATGCCGAACGGCGACGTCATGCATATAGGCGGGAAGAATACCAAGGACGTCGCGGGGTATAACTTGAAAGACGTCTTGGTCGGATCTGAGGGGACACTTTGTGTGTTCACGAAAATTCTTCTGAAGCTTATACCGATACCTTCGGCGAGCAAGACATTCCTGGCATTTTACGATTCGATCGGGCGAGCGGCCGAGACAGTATCGGCGATCATATCTGCGAGGATCATGCCCGCGATGTTGGAATTTCTCGATAACCCAACGATCCGCGCTGTTGAAGATTTCTCCCACCTCGGCATGGACAAGAACTCGGGAGCTGTGCTCTTGATCGAGGTGGATGGGCCTCGCGCAGTTGTTGATGAGGACGCATCCGCGATCGCTCAGATTTGTAAAAGTGCGGGAGCGGTAACGGTAAGAGCTGCCACGGACAATGCGGAGGCGGCACGGCTAAAGGCCGCGCGAAAGTCGGCTTTTGCGGCACTCGCGAGAATCCGTCCGACTACTATTCTCGAAGATGTAACGGTGCCGCGAAGCGAAGTGCCGGTTATGGTGGACTTCATAAATGAGACCGCAAAGAAGCATGCCGTGCAAATCGGGACTTTCGGGCACGCCGGCGATGGGAACCTCCATCCGACGGGGTTGACAGACGAGAGAGACAAAAAGGAAATAGAAAAGGTAAAAGAAGTTTTCAGGAAACTATTTGCTAAGGCTGTTGAGCTCGGCGGCACGATCACCGGTGAACACGGCGTCGGTCTCGCCAAGAAGGCGTTTCTCGAGGAGTTGTACGATTCGCCGTACATAGAGTTGCTGAAGACCACAAAGAGAATGCTCGATCCGAATCTGATTCTCAATCCCGGAAAGATCATCTCGGTTGAACCTCGCTGTGAAGGTGCGCTACCAAGGAGTCGCGAGCAAATCGAAAAGGCAACCCGAAACATGGACAATCCTTCGGAGGCGTATTTTTGACGCCGCGCATTCCGGACGATCTTCTTACACAGTGCATGCATTGCGGATTGTGTCTTCCGGTTTGCCCGACCTATGCGCTCACGGGAATGGAGAAGAGTTCGCCGCGGGGGAGGATCAGGCTCATGAAAAGCGTGATGGAGGGGGCTCTCCCGGTGTCGCACGAGTTTGCCGAGGAAATGAATTTCTGTCTGGACTGTCAGGCATGTGAAACAGCGTGTCCCGCGGGAGTCAAATACGGTGAACTGGTCGAGTCCGCCCGGGTCCTCGTAGATGAAAACAGGCCCCTCACTCTTAAAAAGTTCATTCTCCGGTACATCGTCTCTAAGCGCCCCGTACTCAAGTTTGTCGCCGGACTGCTTAGAGTGTATCAAATATCCGGAATTGAAAAAGGTGTCCTTGTTCTGCTTCGAAAATTGTCAAGCAATCTTTACGCTCGTGCCCTTCTGATGCCGCGCATTTCAAGGAGAAGTGCCAGGGCTACATTACCCGAGACTATCGAGTCTCAGGGCAATTCCAGGGGAACAGTCGCTGTTCTGACCGGTTGCGTCATGGATGTCTTCTATTCAGACATCAACGTAGATACGGTGGAGGTTCTGGTCAGGAACAACTGGAAAGTCGTAATACCGCGGAAGCAGGTTTGCTGCGGCTCGCTCAGCGGCCACTACGGCGATTCAGAATTGCCGAAGCGGCTTGCGAGGGAAAACATAAAGGTGTTTGAAGAGACCGGGGCGTTGTATTACGTGATCAATTCCGCCGGCTGCGGTGCCTTCATGAAGGGATACGCCTCGCTCTTATCGGATGATCCGGAATTCTCACAGAAGGCCGCGCGATTCAGTTCTAAAGTTCTTGACTTCTCAGAATTCCTTTTCAAGACGGGTTACGAGATACCCCAACGGGCCATCGGAAAGAAGACTGTGTATCATGAAGCCTGTCATCTCGTGCATTCCCAGAAGGTCAGCAAGGAACCGAACGCGATCGTGAGCCAGCTGGCCGGGACAAATATTTGCGAGCTGAACGAGTCCACATGGTGTTGCGGAAGCGCGGGAATCTATAATATTGTTCGGTATGAAGACGCGGCAAAACTTCTCGAGCGGAAAATGGAAAATATTATTGCCAGCGGTGCCGAAATCGTGATAACGGGAAATCCGGGGTGTCTTGCACAAATCGATGCCGGGATCAAACAGCGCGGCCTCCCGCTGAAGGTCGTGCATCCAGCAACCGTACTGAACAGGCTCTACAAGTCCGAAGAGATCTAAATGCTTCCTCTGAAGGACAGGAACCCTTCACGTACATTTCCGATTGTCAATTATCTTCTGATTGCCGCGAACGTCGCAGTGTTCTTTTACGAGCTTTCGCTCGGACCCAAGCTTGATGTCTTCTTCTTAAAATACGGACTTGTACCGGCAAGATTCTTTGAGTTGGCAGGCAGCCACACTCACATTTTTATGAGGTACTTCCCCTTCTTTTCGTCCATGTTCCTCCACAGTGGATGGATGCACATAATCGGGAATATGTGGTTCCTATTTATATTCGGGGACAATGTCGAGGATAAGCTAGGCCATGGCAATTATTTCGTCTTCTACATCTTGAGCGGGCTTGCCGCGTCGGCACTACAGGCATTTGTGTCCTCTTCGTCTTCCGCGCCGACGATCGGGGCCAGCGGGGCGATCTCCGGAGTTCTCGGCGCTTATCTTGTCATGTTTCCGAAAGCAAAAGTAGTTACATTCATTTTCATTTTCTTTTTCTTCGATATAATCGAAATGTATGCGGTTATCTTTATCGGAATATGGTTTGTGTTACAGTTCGTGAGCGGACTTCAATCGTGGGGACTCGATACTTCGGGCGGAATCGCGTGGTGGGCACATGTCGGAGGATTCGCGGCTGGCATCCTTATGGTGCCGATCTTAAAGAGACATTAGATCCTTTCCATTCCCATTTTCGGGATCGTACAGCTCTGCTTTAAAATCAATCAATTCAAGTGGGACGGATATCGTCATGAATCATTTTTAATCTAAAATACCTTGTCGATTTTGACTCGGTTTAGATAAATTGTTTCAGGATAAGATATGGGATTGTATTGGTCAGATTAGAAAACGCGCCGGGATGGCCAGGGATTGAGGGGAGATGGACTTCAAGCGCGAAAAACGGTGTCGGAACCGCACATGCCGGTCTGAGCCCGGTGTGGTTCACGATATCCCACGGCATTCTCAACGAAGTATACTATCCTCGTTTGGATGTCGCCATGATTCGTGACATGGAGCTGATAGTCACTTGCGATGACGGATTTTTTTCAGAAGAAAAGAGAAATACGGAACACAGAGTCGAGTCGATCTCCGGCAGTTTCCCGGCGTACCAGCTCACGAACACGTGTCTTTCGGGCAGATTTGTTATTCAAAAGAAAATCATAACTGATCCTCATCGCGCCGTCGTACTTCAGCACATAAAGTTCAGCGTCGCGAAAGAACCAAGATCGAACTACCACGTTTACGTCCTGCTTGCACCGCACATTTCAAACAGAGGCGGAGGGAACACGGCGTGGAGAGGCGACTACAAAGGTCGCCCCGCACTAATGGCGTCCCGGGACGAGTCCGCGCTTTCACTCCTTGCCTCGGTCTCCCTGAATGATATCTCGGCGGGATTCGTCGGCTTCTCTGACGGGTGGCTGGACCTTCGGGCGAACGCTAAGCTGACCACTTGTTACGATCGCGCGGAGAACGGAAATGTGGCGCTTGTCGCCGAGATAGATATTGATTCGTCGGGAGGTGAATTTGTTCTGGCCCTCGGGTTCGGAAAGACTCCCGAAGAAGCGGCACATCAGGCTTCGGTTTCGCTGTTCGAGGACTTCGAAAGTCTCCTTAAGGATTACCTGAAATTCTGGAGCGATTGGACCAAAGATACCTGGTGTCCAAAAAAGAAAAATGATCTTCACGCTGTAAGCAAATCCGTTCTGAAGTCGCATTCAGGCTATTCAATTTCCGGCGGCATAATCGCGAGCCTGTCAGTACCGTGGGGATCATCGAAAGGTGATGACGACCTCGGAGGCTACCATCTTATCTGGCCGCGCGATATGGCGGAGGCGGCAGGTGGATTCCTCGCGATCAACGCAAACTACGAAGTCAGAACCGCGCTGAAATATCTTGAGGCCACTCAGGAAGACGATGGACACTGGCCGCAGAATATGTGGACTGATGGAAGAAAGTACTGGGACGGAGTTCAGATGGACGAGTCGGCGCTTCCGATTCTTCTCGTCGACCTCGCCTTCCGGAAGAATGCGATCTCTCTTTCAGACCTCCGGAGATTCTGGCCGATGATGAAGAAGGCGGCCGGGTTCATCCTCAGAAACGGACCTGTGAGCCAGGAGGATCGTTGGGAAGAAGATCCGGGTTACACGCCGTTTACTCTAGCCGCCGAGATTGCGGCACTCGTCGTTGCAGCTGAACATTCCCGCAGGTTCAAAGATGTGAGACTGGCGCGATACTTGCTGGAAACAGCAGGCACCTGGAACTCGAACATAGAAAAATGGATATACGTTTCCAATACTGATTTCGCAAAGCGTTTGGAGGTCGATGGGTATTATGTACGCGTCGCGCCTGCCGATGTTGCCGATGCGGGTTCGCCAAAGGACGGCTTCGTCCCGATCAAGAATCGCCCTCCGTCTGAAGCCAACGTAGATGCCGCGCACGTTATCAGTCCCGATGCTCTCGCACTTGTGCGTATGGGACTTAGGAGTGCGCGTGACCCGCGTCTGGTCGATACTGTAAAGGCGATAGACTACACCCTCCGTGTGGAAACTCCGAGGGGCCCTTGCTGGCATAGGTATAACGATGATGGATATGGCGAACACGAGGATGGCAGTCCGTTCGACGGAACCGGAATCGGCAGGGCCTGGCCGCTCCTTACGGGCGAGCGGGCTCATTACGAACTCGCAGCGGGAAGGATATCGGGCGCCAGGAAATTGCTTGCTGCGATGGGATCATTCGCCGGCGACGGTGGGATGCCGCCTGAACAGATTTGGGACTCCGCCGACATTCCGGATAAGGAACTCTTTTTCGGGAAGCCTTCAGGCTCGGCAATGCCGCTTGTGTGGGCGCACGCTGAATACCTTAAACTTGTACGCTCCCTGGAAGAAGGGACAGTATTTGATATGCCTCCTCAGACTTTCAAACGATATGTGGAAGAGAATCACCCCGCAGCTTTCGGCTCATGGCGATTCAATCATAAGATCAAATCTATCGCTGCCGGCTTAAAGCTCAGAATAGAAGTGCTTGCGCCCGCAATGGTTCGTTGGAGTCCCGACAAGTGGAAGAAAGTAATCGATTCATCGACCACGGATTCAGGTGTAGGACTTTTCACAGTCGACCTGGATATCTCCAGACTCAAGAAGGGAACGAAGATCTTCTTCACGTTCTTTTGGACGGAACCAGGTAAATGGGAGGAGAAAGATTTTTGTGTGGAAGTCGTTTGACAAATCCATTTCGAGCACGAGAGGAACGTGAGGGATGTTCAAATTGTTATCATGATACGCTTACGGGACTTTGAAAGGTGAAGGATCTGAACTTGAATCGTCGGGCGGCAATTAATGAGGACATAAAATGAACGGCAAAAAAGTACCCCCGTATTTGCTTGTAATTGTTGGAGGGACGGGCGATCTAGCGCGACGAAAACTCCTCCCGGCTATTTGTAGATTGCGCGAAAAGAATCTCTCCGAATTCTATCTCATCGGGGCGGGGACAGGAAGGAAACACAATGATGCGACCTACCGCGATTTCGTCGCCCGCTCCCTCGAGGACGAAGGGGTGAACTTGAATACGCTGGGAGACGATTTCAGCTGGATGCACTATCACTCCGTCGGTGGTGGAAGCCTTGAAGAGTACAAAGGACTTGCTGATCGAGTGCAGGAGCTCGAGAAACAGATGAATCTCCCCGGCAATAGAGTCTTTTACCTGGCTGTGCCACCCTCGGTTTTTCCCGTTGCCATAAGAAATATAGGCGAGGTCGGCCTGAACAAGAGCGCAGGTGACGTCAAAATGGTCGTGGAGAAACCATTTGGTCAGGATCTGAAAACTGCCCGCGAGCTGAACCAGCTTGTCCACAGTTATTTCAACGAGTCGCAAATCTACAGGATCGATCACTACCTCGGAAAAGAAACCGTGCAGAATCTACTTGCGTTCAGATTCAGCAACGCGATGTTTGAATCGCTCTGGAATAGAGATAGGATCGAGAGAGTGGAAATCACAGTGGCCGAGACTGTCGGTCTGGGACACCGGGCGGGATACTACGACAAAGTCGGCGCGCTCCGCGACATGATTCAAAATCACCTGACACAAATCATGACTCTCGTTGCGATGGAAGTTCCCACGGCTTTCGAGGCTGAAGCTGTCAGACACGAGAAAGTAAAAGTCCTCCGATCCGTGTCCCCGATTTCAAACGATGACGTCATCTATGGACAATATTCGCGAGGTGCAGTCGATGGAAAAGAGGTCGTCGGTTATTCTGAGGAAGAGGGCATATCCGGAGAATCGCGAACTGAAACATTCGTGGCGCTGAAGGTGAACATCTCGAACTGGAGATGGCAAGGCGTTCCGTTCATACTTCGTACAGGTAAACGACTGTTTAAAGGAGTCACGGAAGTGGCGATCACTTTCAGACGCCCCCCCGTTTCAATCTTCAGACAATTCTCAATCCAGGATATCAAGGCAAACGAGTTAGTCATGACGCTCCAGCCAAACGAAGGATTCGATCTCCTATTCAAGGTGAAGGAACCGGGCGATCCGTTCAGGCTTTCGACACAGAGACTTCATTTCCAGTACGCCGACATTTTCGGGAAACTTCCCGACGCGTACGAAACCCTCCTGCAGGACATTCTCAAAGGAGACCAGACGCTCTTTGTCCGCGCCGACGAGGTCGAGGCGTCCTGGGAAATCTATACCCCACTCCTCGGCAACAAGTTCGAGGTCAACAAATATGCATCAGGCACTTGGGGACCCGAAGTGGCGGAGCGCCTCCTTGGGGGAGGTAAGTGGTGCACGGTCTGAACGGCGAAATAAAATCATTCCGGAACCTGGAAGATCTCAGCGCCGCCGCCGCGGATCGTATTGTCGAGATAATCCATGAAGTCGTTTCGAAGGAGGGCGTCTTCTCGCTTGCCCTTTCAGGTGGGAGCACGCCCAAAACACTTTATAAGTTTCTTTCTACGACAAGACGCGATGTTATACCCTGGGACCGAATACATATTTTTTTCGGAGATGAACGTTATATCTCTCAAGATGACCTGCAAAGTAATTTTCGGATGGCCAGGGAAACTTTGTTAGAGGCCGTACCCATCCCGAGAGAAAATGTTCATCCTATTCGCACAAATTTTCCTGACGCTGAGAAAGCCGCAGTTGCATACGAGCGCGAGGTGCGTGAGTTTTTCCCGGGGACCGAAAATACGTTCACACTTGCATTACTTGGAATGGGGAAGGAAGGTCACACCGCGTCGCTATTTCCGTATTCACCCGCGCTTGACGAAACGGATCGATGGGTCGTCCCAGTAAGCACCACAGCTCTGCCTCCGACCCGAATTACGCTTACTTATCCTCCCCTCAACTCTTCGCGAAACATATTTTTCCTGGTTGCCGGTGCGGGCAAGCGGGAGGCACTTCGAGCGGCGGTGACGCCTTCAACTGATCATCATTTGTGCCCCTCCGCGGGAATCAAGCCGTCTCACGGTGATTTGATTTGGTGGGTGGATGCTGCTGCTTGGCCGAGTAGCTGAACCCCTCTGGCTTCAGATTTCTTTCGCCGTCCGGAATCTCTTAGAGTGCCAGAATTTTGATTTTTTTGAAGATCGAAGTTCAACTGCCCTTAATTTTCACCCGCCAGATTTTTAGTGTTTTCAAAGACCCCGAAAAATATTGTAACTTTCGCAGAATCAATAAGTTAGAACCTTGACTTTTGCCTCCCTTTTTGTTATTATTTTACGAATTTTACCGGAGGGTTTTTGGCAAAAAAGGAAAAACGTGTCATCCTTTCCAAGGGGAGTTCAAAAATTCTTTACTCCCTTCCTCAAGACGACATACTTTTGGCGGAATTTCGTCCTGATTTGGCAGTTGACGGAAAAAAAGTCTTCAAGATTAAAGACAGACCAAAGATCGCCGCAGAATTACAGGCGTTCATTTATGCTTATCTGGAAACTTACCAGATTCCTACGCATTTCTTCAGCCAGTCCGCTGATGAACTTCTCATAAAACGGTTGAGCATAATTCCGGTGGAAGTCACTGTCCGGAATCTGGTGTCACAGGCATTTGCAAAAAGATTCAAACATTTCAAGGCGAAGCACCCCCTTGATTTTCCCATCTATGAATACCTCCTGAAAGATGAAAGCGGTGACTTTCTTGTCAACGAGACTCATTTGTACGCCTTGCAGATTCTCACGCCGGAAGAATTCCGGACTATCAACCGACTGGCGAGCAAGATCGACGCTGTGATGAAGAGTTTTCTCGAACGGCGTGGATTCACCCTGGTCGATATTTCCATGAAATTCGGAAAGTATAAAGGTGTGGTCATGCTTGGAGACGAGATCTCGCCGGAAAACATGACTGCCATCGACAATCCTACCGGCGAAGAGATTTCCGTTTTCTCGGCGCGAGATTCGCGGGAGGCGTCTAAGCAATATCAACTGGTGTACGACCGCATCCTTCCCTCTGCCTCACGCAAGGCTTGATATCTAATGTTCCCCAGATTGGCGCGTTACGGATCCGATGTGATCGCAGTTGTTGTCATCGTCAGCGTAGCACTGGTCGTGGGGTCATTCCTAACGGAAGGACCTGTCGTCAGGATAATTCTCGACTTCATAGCTCTTATCGCGACCGCCTTTACTCTTTATTTCTTTCGTGACCCGGACAGAACACCGGCTTCAGAAAGGGAAGACGCCGTCATTTCGCCAGCGGACGGCAAAATCGTTTTTGTAGGCGACGTTAGAGAAGACGAGTACCTCAAGTCAAATGCGAGAATGATCAGCATATTCATGTCACCCCTGAATGTTCACGTGAACAGGATCCCCATGAAGGGGACTGTGGAATTTCTGAAATACGTTAAAGGTGATTATCTTGTAGCGTTCGACGAGAAATCGAGCAGTCGAAATGAGCGCATGCTGATCGGCATCGAAGATAAAGGCCAGCGGCTTCTGTTCAAGCAGATAGCGGGTTTTGTCGCGCGAAGAATTGTGTGCGAATTGACGAACGGTCAGGTAGTGAATGCCGGAGACCGGTTTGGTATGATCAAGTTCGGATCAAGGGTGGATGTTTTGTTACCGATGAATAGTGAAGTGACTGTCAAGATGAACGATAAGACTTTTTCAGGCAAGACTGTACTGGGATTTTTGCGCAATGAGTAAACAAAGAAGATACAACATACGCATCTCGCGTGCGGTCATCCCGAATTTCTTCACGATCCTCAACATGTTTTCCGGTTTCCTATCGATCCTCTCGACCACGGACAGGGATTTCGTTTCTGCGGCATGGCTTATAATTTTAGCGGCAATATTTGACAGTCTTGATGGAGTCATGGCGCGCTTGACGAGAAGCTCGAGCGAGTTCGGTGTGGAACTGGACTCACTTTCCGACCTTGTCTCGTTCGGTGTGGCGCCTTCGTTCTTGATTTACATGCTGGGCTTAAGAGCAATGGGCCCGCTGGGCACACTCTCCAGCGCCATGCTCATGGTCTTTGGAGGATTGCGGCTCGCGAGGTTCAACGTCCAGCTCGTCGGTTTTGACAAAGATTACTTCAAAGGACTTCCGATTCCATCGGCAGCGATTACGGTGAGCTCCTTTGTGCTTCTTTTTCTTGACAGAAACTTGAAGTCGCTGACTGCTGACGCGGCACCTTTTCTGATTGTGCTTGCGGTAAGTCTCTCTCTCCTTATGGTAAGTACGGTTAGATACGATACGATGCCGAAGCTGAGCAGAAGGGGAATTCGCGCTCATCCATTGAAGGCCTCAGTTTTTATCGTCTCATTGACACTCATCGTGGTTACAATCGGCAAAGCATTGTTCTGGCTATTCCTTCTTTATATCCTCGGAGGTATAGTGAGGTGGATAATTGAGCACATCAAATCGCTTGTCCACTCGAGAAAGGGCCGCGAGGAAGAAGAAGACGTGGAATTCAGCAGCTTCGACATCTAAGGGGATTTGAAATGTTCAAGGCCGTCGTCAAAGTCAACCTGAAGAAAAAGATACTTGACCCGCAGGGGAAAGCGATTGAGAGCAGTCTCCATAATCTTGGTTTTGGAAAGCTGGGCTCCGTGAGAACCGGAAGAACGATCGAAATCTCGGTCGACGAGACTGACACAGAACGCGCGCTCGGATCGATGCAGGCCGCCTGCAGGAAACTCCTGGCAAATCCTGTAACCGAAGATTATGAGCTCGATATGTTTGACGAGAAAGGAAATCTCCTCCAGCATTTCTCGAGCGTGAAGTCTGCTTCAACACGCGAGAAGGTCGGCGCCTGATGTCACATAAAATAGGCGTCGTGGTATTTCCAGGATCCAATTGTGACAGAGACGCATACAACGCTTTCGCAGACGTGATGCACCAGGATGTAGCATTTCTCTGGCACAAAGATACAAATCTCAACGGATCGGAATTGGTGGTCCTTCCCGGCGGCTTCTCTTACGGTGACTACCTGAGGTCGGGAGCAATCGCGAGGTTCTCTCCCATCATGAATGAGGTTGTGAAATTCGCTGAACGGGGCGGACTTGTCCTCGGAATATGTAACGGCTTCCAGGTACTTGTGGAGGCGGGATTGCTCCCGGGAGCGCTCCTCAGGAACGCAGAGCTGAAATTCGTGTGTAAGCAGGTCTATTTGCGGACAGAGACGACGAATACACCTTTCAGCTCGCAACTGAAACCGGGACAAATATTAAAAGTGCCGATCGCGCATGGTGATGGAAACTATTATGCGGACGAATCGACTCTCAAGAGTCTCGAGGATGAAGACCGGATAGTTTTCAGATATTCCACGTCCGACGGCAGAATCACCCCTGAATCAAATCCGAACGGGTCGATCATGAATATCGCCGGGATCGTGAACAATAGAAGAAATGTTTTGGGAATGATGCCTCATCCTGAGCGGGCCAGCGAACAGATATTGGGAAGCGCAAGCGGCGCGATGGTTTTGAAATCGGTGATCGAAAACTTAAATTAGGTCAAAGAAGAGGCTGATATGTTTGATGGAATTGGTGTCCCTGAGCTTATACTGATAGTTGCGATCCTTTTCATTTTCTTCGGTGCCAAGAGAATACCTGAATTTGCCCAGAACATAGGTAAAGGTATAAAAGAGTTCAAAAAATCGGTGAAGGAAATCCAGGAAGATCCTGACAAGAAGGAAGAAGAAAAGAAAAGCTAAGAGAAGAATCGATGTTTGAGAATATCGGTTTCGGCGAACTTCTTCTGATCATTATAGTATTGATAGTTTTCTTCGGTCCGAAGAAAATTCCCGATATTGCCCAATCAATCGGAAAAGGGATTCGCGAATTCAAGAGGGCAATGAAAGATGTTCAGGATGAAGTAACGAGATCGGTGAACGAAGTCCCTAAGACGACAGACCAGAAGCAGGTAACTCCTCCTGCTCAGAATCAGGAATTGAAGGCCGACTCCCAGTCGAAGACCGAAATCAAGTCCTGACCACTTAAGTAGCGCTAGAGATACCGGGGTGTCTGGATCCAATCTTACACGCCTTTGAAGATTGCTCCACAGCCTTTAAATTTAATGGAACTCGGCGCGTTTATTTCGGGATGCTCTCAAAATGATCGCGGCGATCCGGATCAGAAGCGAATCCGGTCGATGATTATGATACATATAAGGAGCAAAATGTTATGCTTGAAGACCTTAGCATTGGCAAGATATTACTGATACTCGTTGTGGTAATGATTTTCTTTGGACCGAAAAAGATACCTGATCTTGCACAGTCGATAGGAAAAGGGATCAGGGAATTTAAGAAGGCGATGCACGATGTTTCGGACGAGGTGAAGAAAAGTCCGGATGCTGAAACGAAACCTCAAATGGAGTCAGGCAGATTGGCGTCATCATCACAGCCTGGAGTTGCGGATCATAGCGGAACATCCAATACTGACCCGGCGGCAACCGACCACAAGTCATAGTATTCTTGCCCACAAAATCATCTCAAGTCGAGACTTTCGGAAATTTTAGGAAGAGACTTCTTCAAGGCGAAATCTCCTGTGAGAAGAACATTGAGAGATGCCTGGCTGCTGCGAAGTCGAAGTCAAACTTGAACGCCTACCTTGAGCTTTTTGACGAATCGATGGAAGTCGCGCGTCGTGTCGACACTAAGATCAAGAATGGTACTGCCGGCAAATTGGCCGGACTTGCGCTCGCTGTAAAAGATGTTATTGCGATAAAGAACAAGCGGCTTACTTGTGGTTCGAAGATCCTCGAGAATTTTACCTCCCCTTACGATGCAACCGTTATCGAACGGCTGGAAAGAGAAGACGCCATCATTATCGGCAAAACAAACATGGACGAGTTTGCGATGGGATCTTCGACGGAATACAGCGCATATCGGCCCGTACTGAACCCCGTCGATAACTCTAGGGTTCCGGGTGGATCAAGCGGCGGAAGCGCTGCCGCGGTTGCTGCGGGGACCTGCCAGATGGCGCTCGGGAGTGATACCGGCGGATCGATCCGCCAGCCGGCTTCCTTTTGCGGTGTCGTCGGATTGAAGCCGACTTACGGCCGCGTGTCGAGACATGGCCTGGTCGCGTTCGCTTCTTCGTTCGATGTGATCGGCCCATTTGCAACTACCGTGCAGGATGCCGCGCTCATTCTCGAAGTAATTGCGGGTTACGATGAGCGCGATTCAACATCCGCAAAGATGCCTGTACCATCTTATGCCTCATTCCTGACGGGAGACTTGGATAAACTCAGGATCGGAGTGGTCAAAGAGACCATGGGGGCGGGTGTGGCCGACGACGTTCGGAGCGCGATCGAAAAACAAATTGATCTCTTGCGAGATGCAGGAATGGAGATGGTGGAGTTGTCTATGCCCCATCTTGACTACACTATCCCGACATATTATATCCTTGCGACTGCAGAAGCGTCCTCAAACCTGGAGCGATTTGATGGTGCCCGGTACGGGCATCGGACGAAAGGAATAGATGATCTCGAAGAAATGTACGTCCAGTCACGCACCGAAGGTTTCGGTCCTGAAGTGAAAAGACGGATAATGCTCGGTACGTTTGTTCTATCGGCCGGGTATTACGACGCATACTATAGAAAAGCCCAGAGAGTACGACGGCTCATAAAGGACGATTTCGATCAGGCGTTCAGCAAAGTTGACGCGATAATTACCCCCACTGCTCCCACCACGGCATTCAAGTTTGGAGCGAAGACTTCTGATCCGGTTGAGATGTACCTCGAAGACATATTTACGGTTTCTGCAAACCTCGCAGGCATACCCGGAATTTCAGTGCCGGCGGGCAATGACTCTTCCGGTCTGCCGGTAGGGATGCAACTCCTCGGCCGCCAATTTGACGAGCAGACGATTCTTTCTTTGGCAGATCTTGTCGAACGTTCGCAGAAAAATTAGAAGAGGAAGTAGATGAGTATCCTGGTTGATAAATCCACTCGCCTCGTTGTACAGGGAATCACTGGCAGTGAAGGTTCATTCCACGCCGGTCAAATGATCGAGTACGGGACGAAAGTCGTCGCCGGCGTCACTCCGGGGAAGGGAGGAAGTAAACATCTTGATGTTCCCGTGTTCAATACGGTAGCGGAGGCGGTGGAAAAAGAAGGGGCGAACACATCGGTAATCTTTGTCCCCGCTGTCTTTGCGCCTGACGCAATCGTCGAGGCGGCAGACGCCGGAGTCGCACTAGTCGTATGCATTACCGAGGGAATCCCCGTTCGAAACATGATCGGAGTTTACGACTATCTCAAGAAGAAGAACGTGAGAATGGTCGGACCGAACTGTCCGGGCGTCATCTCGCCCGGCAAGGCGAAGGTCGGCATAATGCCCGGCTTCATACACCGACAGGGCAACGTCGGTCTGATTTCGAGATCCGGAACACTGACCTACGAAGCGGTCGCACAGGTAACCGCGCAGGGATACGGACAGTCGACCTGTGTCGGCATCGGCGGAGATCCGGTTATCGGTACCAAGTTCATCGATGCGTTAGAGCTCTTCAGGAACGACGAGCAGACCGAGGCGGTAGTGATGATCGGTGAGATCGGCGGTACCGCGGAGGAGGAGGCGGCTGCTTACATCAGGAGCCATTTCAACAAGCCTGTAGTGGGGTTCATCGCGGGCCGCACAGCGCCGCCCGGAAGAAGGATGGGACACGCCGGCGCCATAATATCCGGCGGACATGGCACCGCTGACGAAAAAATGGCTTCGATGCGTAAAGCGGGAGTTGTAGTCGTGGAGAGCCCCGCTATGATCGGTGACGCGGTGGCAAAAATACTCGGCAGAGCCTCGAGAAAAAAGATATCCGTCTCAGTCTCAAAGAAATCAAAGAAGCCGACACAATCGCGGAAGAAGAAATCGGCCGCCAGGATAAGAAAAAGAAAATAGCACGGATTATCCAGACAGTTTCGAATTGAGAAATTACACGTTGAAAGAGAGGAATACCTGAACTCATATGAGCCGCACATTAGCGATACTTAAGCCGGACTGTGTGAAGAAGAATCTGATAGGCGAAGTGATTGCGAGAATCCAGAGAGCGAATTTTAAAATAGTCGCATTGAAGATGGTGCGATTGACCAAGGAAAATGCCGGAGGATTCTACGCCGTTCACAAGGAAAGGCCGTTCTACAAAGATCTCGTCGAGTTCATGACGTCTGGCCCGTGTGTGCCGATTATCCTCGAAAAGGAAAACGCGTTCGATGAATTCAGGGAATTGATCGGCGCGACCGATCCGAAAGATGCGGCACCCGGAACTATCCGTCGCGACTTTGCAGCAAACAAGCAGGAGAATATTGTGCACGGTTCGGATTCTCCGGAAAACGCGGAGCGTGAAATAGCATTCTTCTTTAGTGATCGCGAGCTGCTGGAATTGTGAGGAGAATTGGCACTCAAGCGTCTGAAGACATTCCAGACTGAGCTGGTTCACAAGAACCCTTACTGGGAATATTGGCGCGATAGATATTCACTCCCCGGCGGAAATGTCGGGGAGTACCATTTTGTAAGAACGCCCGGCTCCGTGATGGTTGTTCCCGTAACCCATGACGGAAAGCTGGTGATGGTCAAACAATTCAGGTATTTGTGGAAGACTGAGAGCGTCGAGTTCCCTTCGGGAGGAGTGAACGCGCCGTCGTTCCTGACCGCGGCAAAGAACGAATTGGCAGAAGAGGCCAAACTGTCCGCCAGAAACTGGAAGCTCGTAGGAAAGTTCAATCCATTTAACGGTGTGACTGACGAGAAGTGTAATGTTTATGTCGCCAGCGAATTGTCACCGGCGGAAAAGGGAAACGACCCGTCCGAAGAATTTGAAGTTATGAAGATGAGTCCGTCAGAATTAAGAAGGCGAATCGAGAAGATGGAAATCTGGGACGGGATGACGCTCGCGGCATGGTGCCTGGCGGAGAAACAAGTCGCAAAATTTACGAAAGGGAGGCAGTGATGCGTCGCTTGAAAATCATTCCAGCTGCAATACTGGCAATTTCTATATCGGTATTTGCACAGGACCGCGTGCGAACAGGGGACGAGGTTCTCCTACAGAACGACCTGGGGATTCTAAAAGGAAAGAGAGTCGGATTAATAACGAACCAGAGCGGCATAATGCAGAACGGCACGCACATCGCCGACGCGTTGTCGATGAACCACGATTTTAGTTTGGTCGCACTTTTCGGACCTGAACACGGGATACGGGGCAAAGCGAGCGACGGTACTGCCGTGCCCGACAGCATTGATCCGAGGACCGGAGTCCACGTGTATTCGCTCTACGGAAAAAATGTTAAGCCTACCGCTGAGATGCTCTCCGGCATCGACGTGTTGGTCTATGATCTTCAGGACGTCGGAGTCAGATTCTACACTTACATAAGCACGCTTGATTTATGTATGGAGGCAGCAGCCGAGCATAATATAAAATTCGTCGTGCTGGACAAACCCGATATGGTTAGATCCGATTTTATTGATGGACCGGTACTCGACGATTCACTCAAATCTTTCGTCGGTATCCAACCGCTTCCGAGTGTTTACGGCATGACTCCCGGTGAGCTCGCTACTATGATGAACGAGGAGCATCTCTTGAAGAACGGAGTGAAAGCCGACCTGACGGTGATAAAGATGCAGAATTATCGTCATGAGATGTGGTACGATCAAACAGGATTGAAATGGATCGATCCCTCGCCCAACCTTCCCGACATGCAGTCGGTTGAAGTCTATCCGGGTTGTGTGCTCCTTGAAGCCACAAATGTTTCCGAAGGGCGAGGAACACCTCATCCTTTCCGGTGGATCGGCGCGCCCTTCATCGATTCAGAAAAGTTAATCGGTTTGCTTAACGCTCGGAACCTTCCTGGTGTTAGATTCGATCCGATCGAGTTTACTCCCGACTCCCTTCCGTGGGCGAAAGATCCGAAATTTGTTTCGAGGCTGTGCCACGGAGTTGATATTGTTGTCACGGATAGAGACATATTCAGGCCGGTGGAAATGGGAGTCACGTTGATCTGGGCGCTGCACGAGCTCTATCCGGGCGAGTTCAAGGTGAGGGTCTCGGGATTCGACAGGCTTTCCGGCGACGCGTCGATTTGGATCATGATAGAGTCGGGCAAAGATCCCGGTTCAATCATTTCTTCTTGGAAGAACAATCTGCAGAAATTTGAGACGGAAAGATCTAAGTATCAGCTTTACAACTGAAATATTCGCATCTACCTGAAATTGCGGCTGTTCATTTTAGCGGGTATTGTTTATTTTGTGTCACTTGAATGATTAATCAGCAGAAGTCATTTCCTTTCCGACCACGGTCCTTCATCATCTTTTTTATCTTTTTTGGGGTATCAGCTTCTTACGGACAACAGGATTCCGCGCGTATCCCGTTGGGCTCGCTGGTGAAGCCCGTTCTATACAGCGGATCAGTGATGACAATTCCGTCTTATTCAATTAATGATTCGGGAATCGCTTGGAATGATTACACGTTTTCCGGAGATGTGCTCCGGAAAATCCCTGGCGTATATCTCGCGAACATGTATCAGCCCGGTGATCCGTCGGAAATATTTTTCGACGGTATCGGAGGAAACTACACGCGGTACACGCTTGACGGGGTCGCGCTGAATGAACCGACCACTTCCACCATGAACCTGTATCATATTCCAATGGAGTTCATGAATGACGTTGAATATATAGACGCACTCAGGGCTCCGATCTATGATTTCAATTCCACAGGTGCGCTTGTGAATTTTAAGTCACAATCCTACAGCGAGCAGCAGCCGTATTCAAAAATTAGGCACCTCGAGGAGCCGTACAACTATCTCATCACCGACGGAGTTTTTTCCCAAAACATCGGTTTCAATTCAAATCTAGACGCAGGCTTCGAACGACAGACTACTGACGGAAGATTTTTAAATTCGGTCTACGACGGGATAAATATAAGAGCGAAATACAGATACAGCATTGATTCCACCAAGCAATTTACTCTGACCGAACTCTACTACCGGACGAAGGGAGGAATGACGGGCGGAGCGATGCCGTACGCGATCGACGCGAGCACTTTTGATCAGTTTCAGATAAACCTGAGGAGCCAGCAAGCTGATCTCACATATCTCCAGCATCACCTGCGCGCGGCATACTCCCAGTCGGATCCGGTCGATTCGAGCAATTTCATCTCCGCCACTTCATACTATGACTACTACAATTTTATCTTCAGTGACGGCGGCATCCCGTACTCTCTTACAAACCATAGCAGGAAATACGGCTTGGATTCACGAGGAAGTCAAGTGAACCCGCTCGGCAGATTGAACTATGGCGGGGAGATTGAAAGAGATGAAGACACTTACAATACCTCTACCTCGATACCTTCCGTAACCCGGTTTTCAATTTATGGCGATCAGGAATTCAGGCTTTTCAATTTCGTGACGGCAGGTATATTCGGAAGGGGAGACATTGTGGAAAGCAAGTTCTATCCGGCTTACGGTGCGTCCTTCGGCGTTGGGAGTGATGAATTCAAATTGGAACTTGGAGGCAGCTCTTCGAGACATTTGCCAAGTCAATCGGAGAAGTATTTCGTAACACAAAATTTTACAGGCAATCCTGGACTTACTGCGGAGACCGACCGCGACTTTCAGCTGACTGTTTCGGGAAACGCAGGTGACAATGTCTCCTATTACATTAAGCCTTACTTCAGAAGCATCGACAAACCGATTTACTATCGCGAGGTTTATAACGGTAAGCCTGCATATCCACAAATATCGATCGTCAATCTTTCTTCGCGCGATATTTATGGGCTCGACTTGAACGCGCAGGTCAGTTTCTGGAAACTCGTCGCGGACGGCAAATTGAATTACACTTATGAGAAGGTGGACGGCAATCAGGTTTACACTCTCCCAAAATATTCAGCGGAAGGAGAGCTCTACCTTCACGAAATAATGTTTGACAACCATCTTAACCTTAAGATCGGAATCCGCGGAAGCATTGTGAGCACATTCAGCGGAAGCGAATTCTACTCGCAGGCGCTTATTTATTATCCTTCGAATATCGACGAGTTCGGGCCATTCGGAAGCTCCGACGTGTTTCTCCAGGCGAAAATCGGCGACGCGATTCTCTACCTCACATTCTTCAACATAGCGGGCCAAGACTACGTCCTCACTCCGGTTTACCCGGCCCTCGATAGGAGCTTCGGGTTCGGAGTCAACTGGAATTTCTTAAACTGATCTTTGGGGAACGGCTACCTGCTGCCGTCGAGCGCGTGCCTTACGTGAACCGCCAGATCACTGATGGAATACGGTTTGCCGACGACGTCGGTGACACCCATTGCGAGGAGGTCCTCCACCTTTTCGCCGACGTTAAGCCCGGTTGCAAGGAGGACATTAATGTCGGGATTAATATTTTTGAGGATCGGATAGACTTCTGTCCCCGTCATCTCCGGCATGAGCATATCGAGTATGACCAGGTTCACGTCTGAGCGATTGTCCTTGTAGATCCTTATCCCTTCAAGCGCTCCCTCGGCAATCATCACCCTGTATCCGAGACCTTCGAGTATTTCTCTTGTCAGGTCAAGCAGAGTCAACTCATCATCTATCAGGAGAATTGTCTCATTGCCGTGCGGCACCTCTTTGGATGTTACCGTCGCTTCATCGACCGGGAGTTTATCGGTAGCAGGAAGATAAATTCTGAATGTCGTGCCCCTTCCGGGTTCGCTGTAAACATTGATGAATCCCCTGTGATTCTTCACGATTCCGTAGACAATCGAAAGTCCGAGCCCGGTGCCTTTTCCGAGCGGCTTTGTAGTGAAGAACGGTTCGAATATCTTTCTCTGCGTCTCTTCATCCATTCCGATGCCGGTGTCTGAAACGGACAAGCAGGCGTAGTTGCCGGGCTTGGCATCAGCAATCTGGTGAGTGATCCTCTGGTCAAACTCCATATTGGAGGTTTCGATTCTCAATGTTCCACCGCTCGGCATCGCGTCTCGTGAATTGATGCTCAGGTTCAGGATCACGCTTTCCAGCTGGCTCGTATCCGCTTCGATTGTGAAAAGCGTAGGATCAAGGGCAGACTCAATCTTTATATTCTTCCCAATACTTCTCGTCAAAATCTTCATCGTGTCGTTGACCGTGTCGTTCATTCGTACCGGCTTGATATTGCTTTCCCTTTGCCGGGAGAACATCAGGAGCTGGGAAGTCAGTTCGGCGGCCCGCTGGGCCGAGCCGTCGAGAATATCTATATACTTTTTCAGGTTCTGGTCTGAGGCGCCGTATCGTCTTCTGAGGATTTCAAGCGCGCCATATATCGAACCGAGAAGGTTATTGAAATCATGAGCGATTCCGCTGGCCAGCTGTCCGATACTTTCCATTTTCTGTGACTGGATCAGCTGTTCTTCGAGGCGCTTGGTATCGGTGACGTCGACAACCGCGGCCTGAATCGCCGGCTTGCCCATGTAACTTATCGCCGCCGCCCATCCTTCGAGCATTTTCATGCTCCCGCTGGGTGTCATTATCCGGAGGTTGAATCTCACATCAGTGTTCGGTGTCGATGCAACCTCTGCGAATTTTCCGGAGAGCTGGACGTAATCGTTAGGATGCACGAACGAGTCTATCGATGCTCCCTGGAGCGACGACAGATCCATTTCGAAAAGGCTGCTGAGAGTCTGATTTGCAAAAACTATTTTCTCGTTTTGAAGTACAAGCACTCCGAAGAGCGAATGCTCCACAAGGCTTCTGTATTTTTCCTCCGACTCGTGAAGCGCGTTACGCACAGACTGCTCCTGTGTCACGTCACGACCGATCGCGAGGATGCCCGTGACCTTGTCGGCAGCCCGGAGTGTCGTCATGCTGAGCTCTGCAACCCGCTCCTCGTTAAACCTCGTGAGGAGCCGGACAGTATGTCTCAAGTGCTGTTCGGGTGACAAGAACAGCTCCTGGATCTTTTGCATTACATCTGAGGCACTGTCCGGGTGTACCAGCATCGAGATCGGTTTTCCCCATATTTCGTCAGCGGCGTAGTGCGTCATTTCGAAGAATCTCTTGTTGGCGAACACAAATTCACCGCGGTTATTGAAGAGCAGGACCATGTCGTTTGCTTGCTCGACAAGGTTTCTGTATCGTATCTCGGATGCACGCAGCTGTTCCTGAAGCCGCCGCTTCTCCGTAACATCTCTCTGAATTCCCCAGATCCTGACGAGATGATTTGCAGAAACTTCACCTATATATGAATTCTCGAAATAGTGAATGTTACCGAACTTGTCTTTCTCCTTTGTCTCAATATTGGTAATTGAAAAATTCTGTTCCGTGAATCTCATCTTCGATGCGATGAAACCTTCCACGTCGGCAATAAACTCCAGCGAGTGTCTTCCTATGAGTTGGTCGGGCCGGTCAAAACCATACATTTCCGCGAGTGCCTGGTTGCACTCGACGACGACGCCTTTCTCGGTGATCTGTTTCGCGATCTCGCGATTTTCACCGCGAACACTGATCGGCTCCGTGAATTCAATTCTCCAGATACCTTCTGCGCTGTTTTGTATGAAGTTCTCGTATCTTCTCCTCTGGTGCTCCGTCTCTTCCTGGGCCTTCCGTTTTTCAGTGAGGTCGACGGCATTCACTAGACAGAAAGTTGATCCTCCGAAGGTGATGTTCTTTCCCTTTATCTCGACTTCAACTTCGCCTCCAGACTTATGCTTGTACAATTTAGAAGGGATATGAACCCGTCCCTCTTCGAGTCCCTTCTTGAGATTCGCCTCCACCACGGACCTCGGCTCAGTGACCATATCGAAAAGGGTAAGAGTGCCGATGTCGGACGGTTCGTAACCGAACGAACGGAAGAAAGCTTCGTTCGCTTCGAGTATTCTGCCGGAACGCGGATCGAGTATGAATATGGCCGAACTGATCTCTGAAAGTGCTGAAGCGTATTTCTCGCGGAGTGTTTCGTAGCGGGTATTTAGGTTCCGGGAATGAAGAGTTATTGAGAGTTGTGAGGCGGCGGCTTCAAGAATCTTGGTAGACCGACCATGATCTCCCTGCGGGCCGAGCTCCGAGGAAAACGAAGCAACCAGAAAGCCGAGCGGTTTCGACCGGTACTCGAGCGGAAATACATCTATGGATTCTACACCGTCCCCGACAAGGAGCTTCTTCTTGATGCCGGCGAACTCGGGGGATTTACCGTACAAGTGGATCGGCTCCCGCAGCTTGGAAAGAGAAGCGAGCGGCTCATCGCCGTCCTTACTAATGATGGCCGGCCGATGGTGGTTGCTGCCTGAACCGGTCACGAGCTCAAAATCGCCTGTATGCTCGTCGAGCATGTAGAGCGATATCGAGTTCACTCCGCAGATACCTGAGAGAAGCTTCTGAAATTCCGAAATCCCCGGACCTACGTCGGATCCCGAGATGATGGAATCGCAGATTCTCGTGAAAGATACGAGAAGATGGTCGTCGCCGCCCAACGCATGCTCCCTGGTATGCGGCCTTTGATTCTTCATTAGGCGTCCCATTTCAGCATTAGGTCAACTGCAATATTATCGGGTTGTCATTAAAAAAACAACGAGTCACTCCCTCACGTCGGAAGCCGGTCTTCTGCGGAGGTCGTCGCAGCCGGCTGCGGCCGGCGCGGACAGTCACGACGAAGACTTTATCTAAAGAGCGGCCGATTTTTGAATTGTGCGCCGATCTCATTTTCAACAAATTCCCTTGTCTTCGCTTCCTCTCGCCCGTTCAGCCCCACGACCGACATGAACACCTCAGGAATGAACTTTCCGGCCTCCTGCGCGAAATCGATCATCGCTTGCCACTGATGCTTGTCAATCCCTCCCATCAACTTCTGATATTCCGTCGGGTCAATCGAGTTCAGGCTGATCGACACCGAGTCTATGATCCCTTGAAGTTCGGGAAGAATGTTTCTGTGGTTTATGACGCTTCCGTGTCCGTCAGTATCCAATCGCGTCCTGCCTCCTCTTTCCTTGACGTATCGCGCGACCTCCCTGACAACGTCCAGTCTTATCGTCGGCTCACCGTAACCGCAGAAAACTATTTCCTTGTACTTTAGCGGGTCGGCGATCTCTTCAATTAGTTGAGCTGCTGATGGTTCATCCGCGATGTGGAGATTGTATCCCTTCACCATGGCCTCGCCCTTGCGATCGCAGAAGATACAATCTGAGTCGCAGCGTAGAGTCAGGTTCAGGTACAATGAATCTTTTATCCGGTAAGTGATTCTCGGCTCCGGAACATCCCCGATACCGAAAAGTTTGTAGGCGTTGTATGAAGTGCATCGGCGCATGTCCTCAATAGTAAATCCCTGGAGCGTCGCAATTTTTTCCGCAATGAGAGGTATATATGAGGGCTCATTTCTTTTGCCGCGGTGAGGCGCGGGCGCGAGATATGGTGCGTCTGTCTCCAGGAGGAAGTGCTCAGGCTGGATACTCCTTACGGTCTTCTGGAGATTCGATTCGGAATCTTTCTTACCGAAAGTGATCATTCCGCTGATCCCTAAATAGAAGCCCATCTCTATGGCCCGAGTTGCAACTTCTACGGTCGAATTGAAACTGTGAAGTACTCCCCGCGGCTGCGTCTTTAACTGGTAATCAAATCTCTTTTTCAGGCTCCAGCCCGACGATATCTGTCGCTCGAGAATCTCAAGAAGGTCCGAGTCCGATTCACGGTTGTGCAGTGTGACCGGTATTTTAACTTCCTTTGCAATTTCAATTTGCTCTTCAAGAACTTTCCGCTGGACTTGGGGAGGCGAGAGATTGTAATGGTAATCAAGTCCTATCTCCCCGATGGCCACTACCTTATCATGGGACGACAGCTCGCGGATTCTGTTCAAAGAATCTGAGTCAGCCTTCGAAGCGTCATGAGGATGGAAGCCGACGGCTGCATAAACACCGGGGAATTTCTGTGAGAGTTCTATTGCGCGTTCGCTCGATGGTAGGTCCCATCCGGGAACGACGAAATTCAAGACGTTAGCATCCAAAGCTCTGGAAATTACTTCTTCAACTTTTTCGTAGTCGGCGTGATTCAAATGTGAGTGCGTATCGACAAAGCCATTCTTCTGCATTTTGAGAATTCAGGATTTAATTTGGGTTACGCACAATTTCGTGAGTTCCGGCTTGAAAATCACTGTTAAATCGCGTCCGACGAGGAATTATTCCCTTCAACAGCAGGAATCAATCGGCCGGAAGTCGGCCTCAAGAGTTGGGGTGGCTGTGGCAGGTTGTCTCATTCGTTCTTTGGGGTTTCGACTCGAAGCCTCCTAAACACGCCTAAAGGCCATCGTTCGCAGGCACGGCATTTGACCTTCTGAAATCCGTGTTCCTTGTTCCACAGCCGGAAAGGCGGACAAAATTCGCTGATCCTATGGACGAACCACAAAGGAGAACAGGATGATAGAAATTCGGATGCACGGAAGAGGTGGACAAGGCGGAGTGATCGCGGCAAAGATTCTTGCCTCCGCGATATTCAAGGAAGGTCGGTTTGCGCAATCGTTCCCTTCATTCGGGGTGGAGCGAAGAGGCGCGCCGGTTCTCGCGTTCACCAGGGTGGACGACAAGCCGGTGAGGCTGCGCACCGCGATTTATGAGCCCGACCATCTCATCATTCTTGATGCGACTCTTATTAAATCAACCGATGTATTCTCAGGACTCAAGAAAGGCGGTTCGATTCTTGTGAACTCGTCCGCCCAGGCCGGGTTGTTGGATCTACCGGACGAATATCGTATTGCTACCGTGGATGCCTCGGACATCGCAGTCAGGCACAGCCTCGGGACGAAAAGCATTCCGATAGTCAACACGGCTGTGCTTGGAGCGTTCGCGAAATTCACGGGTGTGGTAGGAATCGAGGCGGTTGTCGAAGCGATCCGCGAAGGTGTACCGATTATGCGAGATCAGAACGCCGCAGCTGCGTACGAGGCTTATGATGAAGTGAATATCCTATCGAATGTTAGTGTAAACTGAAGGTTGAGTCAAATGGAAAAATATAAATTCACCACCGTCGAAGAAATGCCGCCGCTGGCATTCTCGCTGGAGTCGACCAGAAAAATTCCTACCGGGAGCTGGCGTCATGTCAGACCAATCTATAAGACGAAAACTTCTCCCTGCTCGGTGAGTTGCCCGGCTGGCGAAAAGATACCCGATTACTTTGAACTGGTCAGACAACAGAAATATGAGGAAGCATGGTTCAAGATTCTCGAAGACAATCCACTCCCGGGCGTCACGGGAAGGGTATGTTACCATCCGTGCGAGGGGAAATGCAACAGGGCGCCGTACGATGAGGCAATCGGAGTGCATAATATCGAACGATTTGTTGCAGACAAGAACTTCCACATCAAGAAACTTCCTCCAGCCGCGGTATCGCCTAAGAGTGAAAAAGTAGCTGTCATCGGTTCAGGACCGGCGGGTCTCTCGTGCGCGTACCAGCTTGCTAGAAAAGGGTATCGAGTAACTGTCTTCGAATCGGAGCACGAACCGGGCGGAATGCTCCGGTACGGAATTCCTAATTATCGCCTCCCGAGGAATGTCCTGGATAAAGAGATCGCTGACATCACAAGTCTCGGAGTGCAGATAAAAGTCGATTCGCAAATCGGGGCGAACGTGCCATGGAGCGACCTTGAGCGTTATGATGCGGTGTTCGCCGCAGTCGGTGCCGGGCGCAGCAAGAAGATGGAAATCGAAGGCGAAGAAGCAGCCGGTGTATTTTCCGGAGTCGGTTTCTTATATCAATTGAGTATCGGGAATCAACCGAGAATCGGCCGGAACGTGCTTGTTGTCGGAGGCGGCAATACGGCAATCGATGCCGCGAGAAGCGCGCTAAGACTCGGAAAGAGGGTCACTATACTCTACCGGCGTACCAGGGCCGAAATGCCGGCGGTTCCTGAAGAAATCGAAGAGGCCGAGAAGGAAGGGGTAAAGTTCGAATTCCTTGTTGCACCGGTGAAAGTAACAACAATCAGGAAGAAGGTTTCAGGCATCCAACTCCAGCGGATGAAACTAGGTGAGCCGGACGCGAGCGGTAGACGTACTCCGATTCCGATCGCGCATTCACATCTCTCGATCAAAGGTGATACCGTCATTTCGGCAATTGGCGAAGAACCTGAACTTTCTTTTCTCCCGTATTCATTTTTGAAAAAAGGTGTACGTGTGTTTGTCGACGAAGACCATGCTACAGGTGTACCGGGAATTTTCGCCGGAGGCGATGCCGCGACAAATCCCAACGGAACTGTCGTAAACGCGATCCGCGCGGGAAAGGATGCAGCTGCTTCAATTGATGAATTCCTCGGCTGGAAAACAAAGTTGGACGACGGAATCCCTGAGGTGGTTAAGCCTGAGGACATAAATACATTCTATTTCCCCCACGAAACAAGAATTGCGGTCCCAAGGATCACTCTTGCAAGGAGCAGGATTTCTTTCAATGAAGTCAACAAGACAATAGCGGAACTGGAAGCGATCAGGGAAGTGGAGAGGTGCTTCAACTGCGGAACGTGTCTCCACTGCGACATTTGCATGACCTTTTGTCCAGACGTGTCAATTCGCAAAGACGAGTTCGGCGAATACTCGATCGACTATGACCATTGCAAAGGATGCGGGATATGTGTGAACGAGTGCCCGCGCGAGGCGATGGAGCTCGTCGAGGAGGATGTGCAATGGGAATAGATGAAAAGAGCGGGCTGATCCATCCTTCTATCGACAAAATATTGGTGATCGAAGGGACGCATGCCGCATCTTACGCGGTCATGCTCGCCCGTGTGCAAGTGATCGCCGCATATCCGATCACTCCGCAAACCGGTGTTGTCGAAAAGTTGTCGGAGATTGTCAGCCACAAAGACTTGAATGCCCGATTCATAAAAGTCGAGTCGGAGCATTCGGCAATGGCTTCCTGTATCGGCGCATCGATCGCCGGCGCCCGGGCGTTCACCGCAACGTCATCCCAGGGTCTAGCGCTCATGCATGAACTTCTTCACTGGTCGGCCGGAAGCAGACTTCCCATCGTAATGGTTAATGTCAACCGTGCCATGGCCCCTCCATGGTCGATCTATGTCGACCATAATGACTCACTCTCGCAGCGTGACACGGGCTGGCTGCAGTTCTACGCTGAGAGCAACCAGGAAGTTCTCGACACGGTTATACAAGCTTTCAAGATTGCCGAAACTGTATCGTTGCCGATAATGATTAATCTCGATGCATTTGTTCTAAGTCATACATCGGAACCTGTTGCTATTCCGCGGCAAGAAGTAGTGGACGAATTTCTTCCTCAAAGGAGAGCCCAGTTTCGGATCGACCCGGCTGAGCCGCGCGCCTACGGGGCACTTATCGGGCCCGAAGCTTATATGGAAATGAGATATAAACTCTTTCAAGCGATGGAGGATGCGCGCCAGGTTATCCGTGACACTGATTCAGAATATTCGCAGAAGTTCGGCCGCTCGTACGGAGGACTTGTAGAATCATATTGCGTAGAGGGCGCCGAGGTCGTTCTCATTACCTCGGCTACAGCGGTGAGCACTGCCCGGATCGCAGTTGATGAAATGAGAAGTCTCGGATTCCCGGTTGGGCTCTTAAAGGTCAGGACTTTCCGTCCTTTTCCGCTGGAAGAGATTCGGGAACTTGCACGGCACGTTGGAAAGATCGGTGTCTTGGATAGAAACGTGTCCTTCGGCGCGTCCGGCATCATTTACCAGGAGACGAAGGCAGTTCTTTATAACGCCCAGGAAAGACCTAAGCTCTTCGGATTCATCGCGGGCCTTGGGGGAAGAGATATCACTCCGGATACAGTTAAAGAGATCTTTTCGTACATGCTCAACCACGAAACGCCCGACCATGAATCCGTATGGATAGGATTGAAGCAGCGAAGTGACGGTCCGGAAATCGGTCCACCGGAAAAGGGAGCGTAGGAAATGGGACAAATTAAATATCAGTTACCATCTGAAGAGATAATGTCTCCGGGCCATTTCGCCTGTCCGGGCTGCGGCGGCGCGCTCACAATGAGATATGTTCTCGACGTTCTTGGGAGAAAGACTGCACTTGTAATACCAGCTTGTTGCTGGTCGGTAATAGACGGCCCGGCCCCGTATTCCGCCGCCGGAGTTCCCGTTTATCACGCCGCGTTTGAGACTGCCGCGTCGACATCATGCGGACTGAAAGCCGGTCTTGAAATGATCGGTGACCACGATACCACGGTAGTCGCCTTTGCCGGTGACGGAGGGACTTTTGATATCGGCTTCCAGGCCTTGTCGGGTGCGGCCGAACGTAATGAGGATTTCATTTATGTCTGCTACGATAACGAAGCTTACATGAATACAGGAATCCAGAGAAGTTCTGCGACGCCGTACGGCGCGTGGACAACAACCACGCCTTCTGACGCGCCTAAGGCAGAACGCAAGAAGAATATTGATGAAATCCTCGCGGCACACAGAATCCCGTATCTCGCGACGGCGACTGTGGCGTACCCCGACGACTTGATGATGAAAGTGCGAAAGGCGAAAGAAATCAAGGGGACGCGGTTCATTCACGTATTCTCACCGTGTCCGCCCGGATGGAAATACGAGCCCGAAGATTCTATTAGAATCTGCCGGATCGCAATCGAAAGCAAAATCTTCCCGCTCATGGAAGTTTTCGATGGCGTTGACTTTCGACTGAACCACGAACCGGCCGGGACACCTGTGAGAGAATATTTGAAGATGCAGGGACGATTCAGGCACCTCAACGAAGAACAGATCGAGTTTGTGCAGGCTTCTGTCGACGAGGAGTGGAATCGACTGCTGACCAGGGTTTCCGCCTCGAAGACTAATTCTCATCCATCGATAAAGAACCGGACGCGCAAAGCTCGGGCCCGGAAGTAAAGCAAGTGAGGGACTGAATCGGAATGCCGCAGTTCAGGATCAGGAACGGAAATCAGATGATTGCCGAGGGCGCGATAGCCGCAGGGTGCAGATTTTTTGCAGGCTACCCGATCACCCCTGCATCGGGAATTTATAAGTATATGATCGATGAACTGCCGAGGCTGGGTGATGTGGCGATAAGCTCACCGGACGAGATTTCCGCTCTGGCTTTTTGTGTGGGTGCGTCTCAGCGGGGATTCAAATCAATGACTGCGACTTCGGGACCGGGGTTCTCACTCATGGTAGAGACGCTCCAGTATGCCGTAATGACAGAGACACCTTTGGTAATCGCGCTAGTTCAGCGTCTCGGACCGAGCACTGGAGGCGCAACCCAGGGCGGCCAGGGAGATGCCCTCCTCGTCGGCCATTCCATAGCCGGCGGTTACACGATCCCTGTATACTCACCGTCCGATCCCTACGAGGCGTATGATCTGACTATCCACGCCTTCAATGTGGCCGAGAGACTCCGCACACCGGTCGTTATCCTGACGGATAAAGAAGTCGCGATGACTTCGGAAAATGTCGACTACGATCGACTTCCTAAATCGGAAACGTCGTCCAGGAAATATTATCAAAATAAAAACGGTGACGCCTTCAAGAACTATTACTTTAAAGAGAGAAAAGATGTGCCTGAGTTCGCGCCTGTCGGGGGCGATGAGAAGGTCGTTATCACCGGTTCAGCCCACGATATGTCGGGAAGTCTACAGAAGAATTCTCCCGAGACTTTGGAAGTACTTGCTCACCTTCATGAAAAAGTTATTGCGAGACAGGATGATATAACTCGGGTGTTGCTCGACGCTGAAGACGATGCACAAACACTAATAATCAGCTATGGAGTGAGCGCGCGTACATCGCGTGAAGCTGTCGCGAAGTTGAGAGAAAAAGGGGAATCGATCTCATTCATGAATGCGCAAACTTTGTTTCCCATTCCTGAAGCGGCATTGATGAAATCCGCCGCTCGAGTGAATTCCGTAATGGTAGTCGAAGAAAACCTGACAGGCCTCTATAAAGGGGAGGTTGTCAAAATCTTAGGTGGAAAGAAAGTGACGGGTATAAACGGGATAGGAAGAATGATAACACCCGCAGAGATCGAGGAATCGGTTCTTGCATTGAAGGGAGCCGACGCGAATGGCTGATATGCCGATTGGGGCAGCTCCGTCAACCTACCTCAAGGTCGACGCGAAATTCCCGTTCTGCAAAGGGTGCGGGCACCATCACATAACTCATGCGATTGACGCCGCACTCGTAAAACTAAAAATTCCTCCTCATAACATAAACATCACGAGCGATATCGGATGCGTCGGACTTGTGGACGCCCTTTTCCATTCCGTTCACACCTTTCACACAACTCACGGTCGTTCAACAGCCTTTGCAACGGGAGTTGAAATTGCCGACTCGATACTCGATGACTCGAAGTTAAAAAACGTCGTCGTCATCGGTGACGGAGGAGCAATGATAGGGCTGCTCCACCTGGTTAATGCCGCGCAGCTGAACGCCGACGTTACAGTAATATTGTACAACAATTTTCTTTTTGGAATGACAGGCGGCCAGAATTCAAGTTTCTCACCGATGGATTTCATCACCGCAACAACTCCTCGAGGGAACATAATCCCGCCGATCGATATAGTGTCTATACTTGAAGGTGCGGGAGCCGGGTTTCTCGCTAGAAAGACCGCGACCGACAGGGATCTCTCGACCGTGATCGCGCAAGCTATCGATCACCCGGGCTTCGCTCTTGTGGAAGTCCTTGAGCTTTGTACGGAATACGCAACGCGTGGAAATTCCATAAGGGGAAACAAGCTGGCGGAAATTTATCCCGGAAAAACTACGGAGCTGGGAATCATCGTGAATCGGGCAGACCGTCTCGAATTCGGAGAGGCATACAAGAATAAATTTCCCGTACCACGCGAGACATCCGGAAGTAAATCGGCATTCCTCTCTCCTCAATATGGCAACAGCCTGACAAAGAAGATGGGATTCGTAATCGCGGGCACGGCAGGAGAGAGAGTCCAATTCTCTGCGCATCTTCTTGTCGAAGCGGCTGTCCTGTCTGGATTAAACGCTACTCAGAAAAATGACAATCCGGTTACTCAGGGAAGCGGATTTTCGCTGTCGGAGGTGGTTCTCTCACCTGACGAAATCTATTTCACGGGGATCGAGTCACCCGATTTCATTATCGCGGTTTCCGAAGAGGGAACCCACGAGCTCGAGTCACAGGGAGTCTTCAAGCGCTCTGGAGAGGAAACCCTGATTATCGCCGACAGTCATCTGGAAATTCCGAAATGCAAAGGAAGAATAGTAAAAGTTGGACTAAGGGAAAAGTACTCAGGAAGCGGCGCCTCGTTGGGAGGAATACTCCTCGCGTTGAAAATGAGCGGTATCATGACTATGAAAGCTTTCCGGGATTCAATTTCCAGACAAAAGAAAGCTGAGCCGCTCCTATCTATCATGAAGAAGTTTGAACACGAAGGTTGACGGAGGTGAAATGAAGGACTGTGCCGAGATTAACGAAACGATTACTTCTATCCTTGAAGAAGCGATCAAGAGCGAGATCGATTCCGAAAAGAAATATCTTCACGGAGCCAAGATCGCATGCGATCCACAGGTCAAGGAAGTACTTCTCTCATTGGCCGGGATGGAACATGAGCACAAGGAAATATTGACAAAGAAACTTCAAGAGCTTCGGGCCCAAATGACTGTCGTAAATCAGATGAACGAAATGTTTGAGTGATTAAGTAAAAAGCTCCATTACACATCTGTCTTTAATTTCGACAGGTGTCCGTATCCTCTGTTCCCCTTCGCGTGCTTACTTCTTGCTTTCCACCTTTTCCGCCTGGCGCTTTTCTTAATTGTATTTTGCGCCTTCGCTGATCCAGACTTTGAGTCCGTGAATCTGGTTCTGATTCAATGTTGGAATGGGGGTAGGCGGCATGATCCCTCCGATTCCCGTGACGCGCTGAATCAGAACGCTGTGGACCGTGTCTTTGGCAATTACGGCTCCCGGGTAAGAAATCAACGTGAAGTAACTCGACAGATCAAGCCCTCCCGCGAGATCGGTACTGTTATGACATCCTACAGAATTACACTTAAGGTCGAAAAGCGGCTGCACCTGCCCGAAGTAGCTTACCCCAGAGGAGGGAAAGACGATGTCGGTCTGACCGGTCGACGAGTCAAGTGTGTTCTTGCAAGAAGTCACCGCGCAAGAGATCGCGAACGCTATCAATCCTATTGCAAGAATTTTTCTCACGAATCAATTTAACATTCCAATATTTTGAATCAATGACAATCGTAAGTGACTATGTTTCACAGGCTTTCAAATGTTCACCCGCTTCTTTAAATTGTGCCGATGAGAGCGATAGTGTTTTTCGTTGCGTTGACTTTTTATATGGCAATTGCGACAGTTGATACGACACCCGTTGAGCCAACCCCCATCGTCTATGTGATGCCGAGAAAACGCCTCAGTCTTCCAAGACGCCGATGTCCGAATCTCTATGACATCGGGATACGATCCTGAATCAAACTAGGTGAAATATGCATTGCTTCCTGGCACTTCTCCTCCTCGGAGGGGCGTCCCCTCATGGATTATCGATCGAAAGCCTTGGCATCAGAGCCGAAAACCAGATAAAGTGGTACAGCTACACAAACAAGGAATCCGGTTTTTATTTCGGCGAGGCAAACGGGATTAACACCGCCCCCTACCAGGGATGGACGGTTTATGACAATCCTGTCCTGAAGGATTACTCCGTCACCGCGGATGGAACCTCCCTGGACCGTTCCGAAGCGGCGACCACCGTTTTTCCCGACAGGCTCGTGCGGAAATACAAATCTGATGTGGTTGAGACGTTTACTATGCTTGATACTTTCAATGCCCTGCTCATCCAATGTCAATCTCCTCATGAAATGAAATTTGAATTTAGACTCCTATTCAATTCAGTCGACGCTCGAACGTTCTCAGTCCAAAAGGGGAAATACGTTCTCTTCGAAAATACTTCCGTGCCTGAAGGCACTTATGGCCGCTGGATCGCACTTGGCGGAGGGAAGTCGGATCTTGTCAAACACGCCGACAGGTCAGGTCCATTCGTTTCCCCAGCTTTCTTAAAGACAAAAGGGAGAGACGTCACGTTCATTGTCTCGTGTGGAAGAACCCGCTCTGAAGTGGAGCACATACTTTCTCTCGTCTCGACGGATTATCGGGAGCTCGCCGCCGGCAGGAAAAACCGGATGCAAGAAGTCCTGAACAAGTCTTATTTTTCGTCGGGTGATGAGCGACTTGACAAAGCTGTGGCGTGGGCGAAACTCTCCTTCGACGCGCTTCTCTCCGATCAGGGAATGAAGGGGATATGGGCGGGACTACCATGGTTCAATGATTATTGGGGGCGCGACAGTTTTATCTCGTTACCGGCCGCACTCTATATCGGAGATTTCAAAAGAGCCAGACAGATCATTCTCGACTTTGCGGCAAAGCAAGAACTCGATTCGACGAGCACGAATTACGGCCGAATCCCCAATCTCATAACTCCTAAAGAAGTCATTTATAATACTGCCGACGGCACTCCGTTGTTTGTGTACTCTGTCTTTATGTATTACGCAATGACAGGAGACAGGATTCTCCTATTCCAGGTCTATCCGGCGATTAGAAAAGCGTTTGAGGGAAGCATAGGGTACCACATCGGGAAGGATCTCTTCCTGGTACATGGCGACCAGGAAACGTGGATGGATGCAGTTGGTCCGAAGGGGCCGTACACGCCTCGCGGCTCGAGAGCCGTCGACGTTCAGTCAGATTGGCTGAAGGAGATTCTCGCCACACGGTATCTGTCGCGACAGGCAGGTGATACCCAGCTTTTCGAAGCCACAACGGAGTTCGCAAAAAGGATGATCGCAAATTTCAATCAGAGATTCATTGACACCACGGGCCTTCGTCTGTATGATCACTTAAACGTCGACGATTCGCCGGACTCCTCTTTAAGGCCGAACCAGTTGTTTTCACTATGGATGCTAAGTGATCGCACATTGCGCGCGAAAATTCTCAAGGAGACCGTGGAAAAACTCGTCTATCCCTGGGGAGTCGCCACTTTGTTCCAGGGAGACACAAATTTTCATCCGTACCATAACGATCAGCCTTATTACGTCCCGGATGCCGCCTATCACAACGGTACCGTCTGGCCATGGCTGACCGGACCTCTTGTCTCAAATCTCGTCCTGGAGTCGGAGCAAGATTTTGCGTACGCGTGCACGTCATACCTGACGAACGAGATACTGAATGGCAAGACTGCCGGCACTCTCCCTGAGCTGTTCGACGCTTTTCCTCGCGAAGGCCGGGACAGACCTGAGGAGTCGGGAGCATTCAGCCAGGCATGGAGCCTCGCAGAGTATATCAAGTCGCTTTACGAGGACTACCTCGGAGTACAGGTCGATGTGCCGGGAGGATCGATAACCCTTACACCCCATCTGCCCAGCGGCTTGCACCATGTGGCTTTCAGGATGAACTCCGGACAGAATCAGGATTACTTTGTCACTTATTCTGTCGAGAATGATAATACTCAGATATCGATTGTTCCCCTGGACAGCGCCGTCGGTACTGTGTTCAAGATTTTCGGCAATGTTGGGGGAGAAAGACATATTCGCACTGCATTTTATTTTCAGGGTAGAGATACTATCAACGTCACTTTGACAGCCGACACGATCCTCGCCGACACGAATGGCGTCCCGTTCATCGTGAATAATCTCAAAAATTTCGTGCTGCACGATACGACGCTGGACAATTTACATTTCCAGACGCCTAAGTGCGACTCGAGCTGGAGCTTTCTACGGGAAAGCGATTTCACGATTCTCAAATTGAGCGATATAAAGAAGATGGACCGTAGCGCGACGGTGTTAGCAGCTGCTGAAGATTCTACTTATGACGACCGGGGCCCCGGCGGAAGTTATACGTATCCTCTTAATCAATATTTTCAGAAGGGAATTCTCGATCTAACTCGCGCAAAAATCTCTTCCGATTCCGGAAGAGTTTTTTTCGAGCTCTATTTCAGAAATCTCGTGAACCCGATGTGGCATCCGGAATATGGATTCCAATTGACATTCGTCGCAATTGCGATTGGAGACGGGATCGATGGGACGTTGGATGTAAGTAGAAATTCCGATTACACTCTTCCGGAAGAAAGAGGTTATCAGAGAGTTGTATTTGTTGGAGGTGGGATCGAGGTCTGTGACAGAACGGGAAAGAAGATTGCATCATACATTCCGGCAGCAGGTGATGCTGCAGATCCACTTGGGAACACCGCGGCAAAAGAGATCTCGTTCTCATTACCGGATTCCATATTAGGGAAACCGAACGCCCGATGGAGGATAACAGTCCTGGTGGGGGCTCAGGATGATCATGGCGGTGGGGGAGTAGGAGATTTCAGGACGATAGGAAAGACCGCCTCGGAGTGGGAAGGCGGAGGCAAGTCCAAGCAAGAACTTCCCAATGTGTACGATGAGCTCATCGTGCGATAGCGCACAAGGTTTTTACGGATAGGAACTACGCTGTACTGACCTTCGTTAAACAGGTTGAATTGACTCCGATTGTTCGTGAAGATCTGCAGGAAACATTCAACGAATACAATTCGTCTGTCATTTAATCAAGTGAAGTGGACCAAACAATTATTTTATCAACGAGGGGAATCTTAATGAGAAAGATAGGTTTCATTCTATTTGCAGTTGCATTTGCCGCATGTTCAAAGTCCTCAAGCAATCCCATGACGCCAAGCGGCGACATAAGTTTTGCCAGCCAGGTACAGCCTATCTTCACGGCGAACTGCGCGGTCAGCGGATGTCATGCGGGTTCATCACCTCAACAAGGAATGGATCTATCCAGCGGCAAGGCCTATTCGAACATTGTGAACGTTCGGAGTATCGAAATCTCCACCTACTATCGCGTAAACCCGTCGCACTCGGACAGCAGCTTCCTCTATTTCAAAGTGTCCGGCAACTCGATAGCCGGGGCCCGAATGCCATACCAAAGGGCGGCACTCTCTGCCGCCGACGTCCAGACTATTAAAGACTGGATCGATCAGGGTGCTAAGAACAACTAAAGCGTGTGTTGGAATTCGAGGCGCCGATAGGAATTGCTCCTTGAATCCATTTGAATATTCTGCCCGCCGGCGGCAAGCCGCAAAGGTCGCTCATTCAGGATGAGAGGAACCTTTGAGACTGAGACGCTGGCAATTATCTGGCTTCTAAGGATTTTCGGTCATAATTTCTGTAGCAGATAAGAAGAGGGCTGCCCGAAATCTCATTGCGACCGGAATCACCATGCTCTCGCGCGATTACATAATGAGAATGACAAACCTGCTGGCAAAGGCGCTGGCGCGCGTCCTATTCCTCAAGGAAATCAAGAACTACGAAGAGGCGCTCGTGGAAGTTGAAAAAACCGGCAGCTCGCTCCTCGGACTCGACCTGGAAGTATTTGAAAAGATTCCGCTCGCAAACGTGAAATCTCTTCTCGGCTCCGATGCGACTATCCGGCAATCGAAACTTTTTGCGGCCGGCATGCTTCTGAAAGAGAAGGCGGAAATCCGGGAGTCTCAAGGGGAAGAAGAGGATAGCGTGTTTCTTAATTTGAAATCGCTCGAACTTCTTGTTGAGGAATTGCCGGACTCGAAAGAGTTTGGAGAGGGGAAATGGAAGCAGGGAGTGGAATTGCTTGTCGAGCGGATTAAGGGTTATGACCGGCCGATTGAATTGAAGCGAAGACTCGCGGCATATTACGAGTTTGTCGGGGAGTACGACCGATTGGAAAATACCGTATTCGACATCCTTGAGTCTGATCCCGGATTTGTCTCGGACGGGATCTTGATCTACGAGCGTCTCTCCAGGAAAACGGACGATGAACTCGAATCAGGCAAGCTTCCACGCAACGAAGTGATGGAAGCGCTGGAAATACTTAGATCGCACCCCGGCTTATAGCTGCCACATCATCCACTCGTGTCAGCGTTGTCCCGTTAAACGTCCCCATCAGTAATCCCGATAAATCGTGTGCCGCCTACTGGTTCGCAGTCAGCACTATTTTTTCGCTCGCTTTTGTTCTCATCGTCTCGATAAGACTCTTCATCTTCGTGTAGCTTCCCGCTGGGATGTCCCGTGATTTTACCGAAAACGTCTCGAGTATTTTGATATGCCCATCCCCGGCATCTTCATAATTCTTCATGTAGTAGAGACCGTCGCTCGTGAGGTAAGCATACTTTGGCATGTTCATGATCTTATACTGGTTCCGCGGGATGTCGATCTCAATCGTCTTATTAATAGTATAGGGATAATTGAACTCGATGTCGTAGGTCCGTTTATCCCGCGAAAGCCAGGACCAGTCCCCGCGAAGTGTAAAAGGATCGGTGTTGAGAAAAATCATGTCACCTTGTTTCTCAAGAGCGTTCGGCACTTTGAGCTTGAAATTGAAAACAAGATCGTTGTTGAGTGAATCCAGGTCTGAAAAGGAATAATCTTCTACAGACGCGTTCAGGTATTCGTTCGCGACGAGTGACTTGCAGAATTTTATCATTTCGTCATGCGTCTTTTCATAGAAGAAGGATCGCGTTTCGAAATTACTCTGTCCTTTGAATGTCATTGTAATATCGAAATCTGTCTCGTTCGTTCCGGCTATTTTTACTTTCAAGTCTATGTTTTCGACATTGTCGGTGTACCTGCTTGACGGAATGGTCTCGATAGTGGAAGTCGCATCGTCATTCATGACAAGCGCGTTGACTCCTTCGTCCCCTGAGGGGATTTCTCCTACCGGACAATGATCCACAGTTGGATCAAGCCAATAGCTCTTGCCCGATTGTGTGAAAACTTTTACGATCATGTGGTTGAATTCCCACGATGGGAAGTCAGCGTGGACAACTCCTTCATCACTCGTCAAGACCAGGACTGGCTTTGCCTTTATGCCCAAACTTTTCAAGAGACTCAGAAGAAGGATGGATTTATCTTTACAGTCGCCATACTTTCTTTCCAAAACTTTCTGTGGTTCGGAAGGGGCGTAACCGCCTTTCCCGATTTCAATCGCGATGTATGTGAGTTTCTGCACGAACTCATAAGTCTTCTCGATTTTGTCAAGTTCGTCAGTAGACCCGCTGGTAATCTCCTTTGCCTTCGCTGAGATTTCGTCGGTCATTATCAAATGGGGCTGGAAGAACTGCTTGTAATACCAATCTGAAATGTCGTTCCACGTTTTCCAATCAGAGGGTGCAAACCTCACGTAGCGGACGTACTTATCATAGGACGGCATCCTCGGGTCAGGTTTGAAAGCGGGGATGTTCGTTTGAACCCAATCAAACGTGACGTTACGGTCTATTGAAGCCGACTCCGACGCAAATTGCTGCTGTTTGACAACTGGCTTTCCGAGGTCGCAGTTGTACACCATGTAGCGCCATGACCATCCGGCACCGCCTTGCGATTCAGGTGCCATCAACAAGACGGGCACCGTAAGAGTATAATCAGCCCTTAACTTCGGTAGATCTTCCTCCTGAATATCCCACTGGTCCTGAATGAACGGGTAAGCTTCCCTCATATCGTAGTGATATTCGACTATGCAGTTCTTTTCTATTCCCGGAAAGGTAAACCTTGTCTTCTTCCGGTCTGAGTAGAAAACATAATCGCTGCCGTTTCCGGTGATTGTATGAAAATCCTCATCTTTCACCTCGATAATTGACCCATCAGGTTTAATCGTCCTGGCGGAGAGATTGGTCAGTTTGTCATTGGGACCGCTCCATATTTCCACGGAGGCGTTGTCCTCGATATTTCTAAAGAGCTTGACAACCCTGGTCACCGACTCAACTGTCCTGACCTTGTAGTCGTTGTCGATGTACACCAGGACGTTGTGGACTTCGGAGAGAACGAGCGCATCCGCATCGGGATAATCCTTCTGCTCCGGGAAATCCTTTACGCCTAGTTCGGTCTTGAGTGATTCCAAGTCTACAAATGAACTTGAGGAACAGGAAATGGATATCACCGGCATTAGGATCGCTGCCGCCAGAAGTAAAATGGTCTTCATCTTTTCTCCGGCTTTTGATGAGAGGATCGATTGCGTGGACGCCCCCTCGTGTCCACACTTTCTATATTCATTTGTCATACTATCAGGAAGAATCCCTCTTCGGGAAATACAATCCGCTACATCTTTGGCGTCCTAATACTTAATCTTAATCTAAGAGTCCCTGCCTGACGATGGAATAATATAATCAGATTATTACAAAAATTCTCAAGACAAGATTGAGAGTGCCGAGTTCCGGACATTGATCAAATGCGAAGTGGATGACCTGCATGCGCAATCTTATGTCTAATCGGGGGTAAGCCATGCCTTGGTTCCGGAATCGATCGGAGAATCTTGCGAGAGCCTATGTCGAGAAGATAAATGACGATTCTGAATTGCGCGCGAAAATATTGGTTTTTTGCAATTGCCAATAAGAATCAGCTGCGACACTCTCGAAATAACAGTTGCAGAGATATTCCGTGCCGGTTATACTGACGTCGAGGACGCACAAATTACGGACATCTAATTTTCCAGAGCTCATGAGAAGAAAAAATAGCGGCCCACAATAGATTGAAACGGAATGGCACTTCTGTTCCATTCGTGCACTCAAAAAGATGTCCTGGATGTACTTGTGCTTGACACGCATATCAACCACTAACTAAAACAATTGGGAGAAAAGATGAGCGAGACAACTCATATTGAAATAAAGGACGCATCTGGAAACCCGGCGCCTCTTGGGCTGCTTGCGTTCGGCATGACAACAGTGCTTCTCAATTTGCACAATGCCGGCTTCTTCGAGATGAATTCAATGATACTTGCGATGGGGATTTTTTACGGAGGACTTGCGCAGGTCGTCGCCGGGATCATGGAATGGAAGAAGAACAACACGTTCGGCTTTGTGGCGTTCTCTTCATACGGGTTTTTCTGGCTGACATTGGTGACTCTCATAGTGCTTCCGAAGACCGGCTGGATCGGCGCGACGTCCGGTGGTGGAATGACGTTTTATCTGGCGATGTGGGGAATATTCACTCTGCTTATGTTCTTTGGGACGCTCAGGCTATCGCGTGCGCTGCAATTTGTGTTCGCCACGCTGACGATTCTCTTCTTCCTGCTCGCGGCCGCTGAAGGAATGGGTAGTCAATCGATCGGCACGTTTGCCGGTTATGAAGGGATAATTTGCGGAGCTTCGGCAATCTACACCGGGATTGCGCAGGTGATCAATGAAATCTACGGCAAGACATCACTTCCGCTGGGTGTAATCAAAAAGTAAAAAGAAAGGGGCGGGCGTCATCCGCCCCGTAAAATTCAACAGCCGCCCTGAATCTTCCTCTTCTTGATTTCTTTGGGCGCTTTGTTCTTATTGCTCTCGATCATCTTCAGGATTTCTGCCCGGGCATTCTGCCGGAAGTGAATGACATCCGCGTCCCATCTCGTTCCAGTCGGCACGAAGCCCGACGGATTCAAAATAATCTTGTCAAACGCGTCAAATCCGCCCTTCAGTACAGCCAGATTTTCGTAGCCGAGCTCACCGAGGAGGAAGTATGCGGTTCGCTCCTGAGAGTCGTTTTCGCCGACGATTACTTTCTTCACGTGCCGCTGCGAAAAACTTGCAGCCCAGTCCTTGCTGAAGAGGTCGTTGAGCTGGATGTTGTTTGAACCCGGCAGTGATATCTTTGTGTACTCGCCGGGAGAACGGACGTCGATGACCCTGATGTTCGGTTCAAGGTCCACAATGCGAAAAGCGAGTTCGTCGACTTCCATTTCATTTACTGAATGACCTGCGACATAAGCCGGCGCAGACACTTTATCTACAAGGTGCACCTTTCGATCGGGGAGAGAGAGGAAGAGGATCCCGAGTGCAATCACGACGATGCCGGCCGCGAAATGATTCACTGGTTTGAATTGAAGAGACGGCGCAGATTTCTTGTCGACGCGTCTTTCAATCAGAGTGGTTACCGTGAATGCCCCCACTGCGACAACGATAAGGATGAGAGCAAAAAGCCCCTGAGATATGCCAAGTGAATCGAACACCTTTACCGGTCCCATCGATGTGGAGCCGAAGAAGTTACTGTAAAGCGGGAATAGTTCGCCGAACGCAAACACGCCGATGAGTCCTCCGCCTACGAAGAACATCCCATCGATCTTCCCGATTGCTGCCGCGCAAACGCTCGTACCCGGGCAATAGCCGCCGAGTATGAATCCGACGCCCATGATCGCGCCGCCGACGATGGCGGGGAGGAGCCAGGTTGGATTTACATAGATCGCATCCGTGTCCAACAAACCGAAGTAACCCAACAATAAAACGCCGCTCATCGCGGTTACCGCAGCGGTGAAAAACACACGCAGCACGGTAAAGTCGTACCCGTAGAATACGCCTGCGAGCCGGCGCGACGAAGAAAATCCGGCCTGTTCGAGGACAAAGCCGAATGCTAATCCGAGAATGAGCGCGACTACGAGGTTCAACTGATCTGAAATCAGGTCAGGCACAAATGGTCCCATAGTTTCACCTTATCCTTTCTGTATCCACAATTTTCGTCCGAGGTACGCAACCGCGTATCCCGTCCCGAATATTGCCATCATGGTTACGAATCCCGCCGTTGAGAGTACTGCCATTCCGCTCAATGCGGCTCCACTGGTGCATCCTCGTGCGAACTGGGCGCCGAAGCCGAACAACGCGCCACCGATCGCCGCAAACACCCATCTGATACCGGCTCTGACTTTCGGACCGGATTCGGTTACGAATTTCAGCCTGTTGGAAATTAGCCCTGAAATGAAGCCTCCGATTACAACTCCGACCACTTCAAACACGAGCCACGACTTTAATGGATTGTCTTTGCCCGGTCCGACGTAAGTACCGAAAAAAGAATTTGACTCCGTATGGTGTGGAGCCACGGCATCTGATGCAGCGACGACTATATCTTTGATCGCCCCACTTGCACCCAGTCCGCGTCCCGTTACGAAAATTGTCGCAAGAAGCACGAGGCCGAGAAAGAAACCGGCCAAATACGGATTCATATATTTTGTGTTCATCTTGTCACCTCGCCAACATTTGAAGCCATCGATTTTGCAGAATGCGTTTCCTGCTCGTCCGCTGCAGGGATATCCTCATAACCGGTGATCATTGCTTTGAGGTTCGACGTTACAGTCTGACCGGTAGTGATCAGGTACAGGTGAGCAATGAAGAATGCGACGAGCAGGAACGCGCCGATTGTGTGAAGGATAGCGATTGTCCGAAGCCCACTGATGTTCAGGCTCAGAACTTCATACTTTTGAGGATAACGGTAGAACATATAAAGCAATCCCGTGAGAACCATAACGGGGATTACCAGGACCTTCAATCCGGCGTAGATGAGTTTCTGCAGGGGATTGAGTTTGCTAAGGACCGTTTTTTTCGTCGGATGAGGCGCGTTCCGGAAGATTCCGAAAATGTAGTACTCCGCCTGTGCCCTCATGTTCTTCCATGTTGGAAGATATTGTCTCCATTCTCCCGTGGTGAAGTGCCAGAAGATCGCGAACGCGATCAGGATTACCAGACTCCAGGCCGCTACGTCGTGATACCTGACAGCCTGGTCGTAGCCGAAGAAATGTATCGATCCGTGTATTTCAAATCCGGTAACTCCGAGAAAAATTATCAGCGCCGCCTGAGTCCAATGCCAGAACCGCTCGAACTTCTTATAAATGATTTCTCTCTTCATTTCACTTTGCTCCTTTCCGTTTGCGGCTCGCGACTATTCTGCCCGCGCCATGGATAAAGACTCCCGCGAGAGTGAGAACAAGGAGGCCGCCGCCAAGTCCTTCAACCCAAGGATTGTAATCCCTGCCGGGGATGTAGAAGCCGCTGAGGTTAGCGAGTCTCCCATTGTCACGCGTATGGCACTCGGAGCATTGTACCGCCTGCTCTTTCGGGGAAACCATGTGGTTCACAGGCCAGTACATTTCAGTCTGGACAAAACCATAGCGACCGCTGTACGGAAGATTGACCTGCTTCATCCCTTCCTCCGCGGCGCGCTGCCAGTTGAAATCGCCCCAGTATCCGCCGTCACCCTTCTTTGCGGAGAAGGTCTTCGGTTGAATGAGGTAATCGAATCCCGTATCATAAATCTGATTTGACCTGTGAATCTTTACGGGATAAATCTTCGAATCAGGATCATCATAACTTCCGTAAAGCTTGTTTATCTCCACCGGTTTCGAAGGGTCGAAAGTGTCGCCGAGAAGATAATGCGATGCCGTTCCGTTGAACCATACGTAGTCGGGCTTTACCATCTTTCCCCATTTGAACGAGCCTTTGATCGACATATAGATGTCTGTGCCGGAAGAATCTTTCAATTCGAACGGTTGACCGTTTTCGAGCTTGCCTGCCGTCGACCAGTCCCAGTAAAGCTTCGTAGGATTGACCTTTGCGAACACTGGGATGTGACACGTCTGGCACGCGACTTTTAGAGTGTGCTCGTTCAATACATCGTCGGTGTGAGGCATCGATGTATGACAGGTTTCGCACTGCACCCTGTTTCTGTTCATCGAAGAGACCGAGTACATTTTGCCGAGCATCTGATGCTTTTGGGCGGTATGACAATCGACGCATTGCATGTCGACGCCGTCCGTTGCCATATGAACGTCGACGTCGCGATCCGGATCGAACATACTTTCTTCCAGATCACCATGCTTCACATTGTTTCCGCCGCCGCCGAAGAAATGGCAAGTACCGCAATTTGTCCGCGTCGGTTTTCCCACGTGTTCCGCGACGTAAGTCAGATTTACGGAGGTGTCCGGCATACCTGCCGCGCTGATTCCCTTCGAGTATGTCCCACTGTTGTCGTGGCATGCAAGGCAATCCACGTTAAGAGAATCCTTGAAGTTGAATGTGTTGTCCGCGTAACCGTAGCCGATGTGGCATCTGTCGCAGCTTTGCTGATTCCCCGATATTCCGATGCAGAAATTATTCAGGACATTTTTTTTGCCGAGCGCACGTATACCTTTGCCTTCGATATACTCGATGCGCTCCCAATTCCAGTGCGTGGATCGCATCACTTCATCCGCGCGACCGTTATGACATTTGATGCACGCCGCCGTGACTTCCTGAGGGCGGCGAAATTTTTTTCTTAGTTCCTGGTACAACGAATGGTCGACAGACGGCGAAACCTTAAGACTGTACCTATCCTTCAAGACAGTCAAAGGCGGCACATCGGTACTGTTCTTGTGAAGCGCCGTCACGATTATTCCAGCGAAGACCAGGATTACGAATAGAGGGAGAAAGATTTTCTTCATAGCCAGTTATCCTCATTCCTCTTTTGGATTAGATTGAGATAAGCCATTGTGATGAATCAGGGATTTAATCTTCTCGCAATCGCCCGAAAGTTGATACACCTTACATTCGCGGCAATTTCGACCGGAGCACTTGTTCTGAATTGTTTTGTCGGATGTTTCCTTGGAGTAAGTCCAGCACCCGGCATCGGTACGAAAGTATGCGGGACACCTCTCTCTCTGCTCGGTGGTGCAACCCACATGCTCCCAGCATGGCACAAGAGACTGAATCCGCCTGATGCCTTCGATTGAAATCTTGTGATCATTGATTGCTTTCCGAATGCATCTGATCCGTTCGATATCCGATTCTGAGAAGAATCTCTGATTCCCTTCAGTCTTCGGAATCAGGATCAGTCCTTTTCGTTCGTACAGCCTGATGGTCTCAACAGAGACCTTCAGCTTCTCAGCAGCTTCGCTGATGGAGAGTGGGGGAGTGCTCTTGCCCGTTTTTTGCATACCTGTATTTATAAATACAACTTCTGTGCCCTCTGGAAACGGACAATTTTAGGGTGTTAGCTGCGCAGGCGGGGAAATCAAGTCCCACAATGGGGCATCAGGAAGCCGCAATGTCCTTGAAGCATCCGGCAAGCAAAATGGGGACGTACCGGAGATGCGTGTGAGTTCGGGTCTGATTCACTCTCCCTGAAGAGGAGAAGAATCATTCCAATAATGCTTCGGCCTCTTTGTCGGAGGGAGTTTTCTGTTGTGCAGCCGCTTCGATTTGAGCACTTGAAGGTTGGCGAGTCACTGGTCCTGAGAAGTTCCTGTATGATTGAAACATGATTTCGGCAAGGTGGGTCACGTTGGTGTTTGCCCCCTGCTTGATCTGTATATTGCAGGTACCGCACGTCGTTACTACAGTATCGACTTTAGCTTCTTCGATCTGTGCGAATAGGTTCGATCCGACCTTCATCGATAGATCGAAGAATTGTTTCTTTAATCCGAAGGTGCCTGCCATGCCGCAGCAAGTGTCCTCACGAAGTTCAACGACTTCAAGACCGGGAATTAGTTTCATCAGTTCGATCGGTTGATTTCTCACACCCAATGGAATTGAATGGCAGGGATTATGGTAGGTGACGCGCGATTCCACGGGTCCGAAGTTCTTGTTCAACTTTCCCGATCGTGAGAGCCGCATAAGATATTCGGAAAGTTCAAAGACGTGTGACGATACATTCCTCGACTCCGTCGTTGCGAGAAATTGGGGATAGTCATCTTTCAGTGCGAGCCCGCAGCTTGGTGCCGAGACGACAATGTCGAATCCATCGTCGACATATTTCGATAGTTGTCCGACGTTCCAGGATGCGTCGTCGAAATTTTCGTTCCTGCTTCCGGTTGTGAACTTTGCAATTCCGCAGCACCGGAGAGAGTCTAGGATCCTGACGTCGATGTTGTTTCGTCTGAGTACTTCAATTGTCGCGAGTCCTTCGCCGGACACGTCGTTGAAATTGGCGAAACACCCCGAGAAGTATATTACCTTGGCCTGTGCGTTTGTGCTGCTCCGGTTTACGCCGAATCGCTTGTACAGCGGCTTGTGAAATATCGGGAGAGTTCGCCGGCTGTCAATTCCAAAGAGGCGTTCGATCGGTTTCCTGATCGATTTCAGGTTGGCAGCTATGCTCGCGAACGTCGGGGTCACGGACGCCGCAGCCGACATTGCGGGAAGCATATTAATGAACCTATCCTGCGCGGATCCCCCAACGCGTTCGTGAAAGATCGTCTTTGCCTCCACGACAATGCCCGGTATATCGATCGCCGTCGGACATTCGGTCAGGCACAACTTGCAGTTGAAGCAATAATCGAGAACTTCCTTGAAGGCGGGATCTTCGAGATGAGCGGCGCCAATTCTACCGCTGAGGATTCCCCTGAGCAGGTTTCCTTTCGCCCGCGGAGTCGCCCTTTCATCGCCCGTTGCCAAGGCAGTCGGGCAATAACTGAGGCACACACCGCAGCCGTGGCATTTTTCAACCTCGTGTGCGATCCGCTCATCGTTTATTGAAGTACCGGTATCGATGCGCTTGTATCGCTCTCCGTATCTCAGGTCGTGGACAATTGAAGCGGACTGTTCTCCGACGATCTTGCCGGGGTTGAGTATGCTCTGGGGATCAAGCACCTCTTTCACGCTTTTGAAAAGTGAATACACTTCATCTCCGTACATAAGCGACAGGAAGGGTGTACGCAGAAATCCATCGCCGTGTTCTCCACTCATTGTCCCTTTGAGAGAAATCGCCAGGTCGTAGACGTCTCGCGCCAGGCTGTCTAACTTGTCGAGATACTTTTTCTCCTTAAGATCCAGAAGGACAATCGCGTGAGTATTACCGTTCCCTGCGTGACCGTATAAGGCATATTGTAGATCGTAGCCCTGAAAAATCTTCCGGACTTTCTCGAGGTACGCCGGGAGCATCTCGACCGGCACAGCAACATCTTCAACGACGGATACTTTCTTTCCCGGTTTTTCGATTTTATAAAAAATGGATGAGGCTTCCTTTCTCACACGCCAGAGCTTAGCAGCCTCTTTGTCGTCGCGCGGGAGAATAAGTTTGCTCGTCAGATGAAGGTTTTGAAGATGTGTCGATAGCCTGACTATCTTGTCGTCCGCCTCCGACAGGGAATTTTCTTCGAACTCAAAAATGAGGATGGAAGAGAAGTCTTCCCGGAGAATCCGATCGACTTCGGGATCGATTCCTGCCGCTGCGTTCGCAAATGTCTTGTCGAGCATCTCGACTGCGGCCGGCGAGAAGCTGAGGGACTCGATCGCTGCGTTCGCACAATCCTCATGCGACTGGAAATACGCTATGAGGTTCCGTCTTCCGCCCGGAATCGCCGCAAGCTTGAGATTTGCCTCGAGCGTTATTCCCAGCGTTCCCTCGCTGCCGCACAAAAGTCTCGTGAGATCAACTCCGTCTGCGGAGAGCGCCTCCTTAAGATTATATCCGCACGAATTCTTCGAGGATTTTGGGAAATGACTGTCGATGACCTCGCGGTGAGGTAAGAGAAGTCGATGTAATCTCCTTTCCAGTTCCTCCGTGTGGAGGCTGCGATCGGTTGAGATAATTTCACCGCCCGAAGTCACCAAATTTAAGTGATTGACATTATCCTTCGTGGCGCCGTACTTCAGCGAGTGTGCGCCGGATGCGTTGGTGGCAACCATTCCGCCGATCACGCATTGCTTGCCGCTCGACGGATCAGGCCCGAACATCAAGTTTTCCCGGATCAGAAACTTATTCAGTTCGTGGAGCGTCACGCCCGCCTGAACGTCGACGCTGCGTGAGTCCCTGTCGACACGGCCGATATTCTTGAAGTACTTGTTGAAAACCAGTACGATCCCTGCGCCGACCGATTGCCCCGCAAGGCTTGTCCCTGCGCCGCGGCTGGTAATCGAAATGCCTCTTTCACTGCAGTATCTGACGACCGAAACCACATCGTCTGGATTTGCAGGCACAACTACGCCAAGCGGTTCAACCTGGTACATGCAGGCGGCCGTCGAAAAAAGGACGCGCGAAATTTCGTCGAAGAGGACGTCTCCCTTCAAAAGCCTTGAGAGATCTTTCCCGATTGCGGTGTGGTCTTCCAATTCAATTTACCGGAGTCACGTCTGAGAGTCTGAAGATGCCGGATGAGTGCGATCGCGATACTGGGAGATCAGATCATCTTCGCAGGCGATCGCTTCAAGCTGAAACGTCGGGTGATCGATACTAAATTTCGAGCGGAGCTCAGTCTCAATTCCATTGGTTATGCCGGTTGTCCGGCTTATGGGCATGTCCTGTACCACGATGTGCGCCGAGAGTGCACGGAATTTTGTAGACAAGCTCCAGATATGAAGATGGTGCACGCCGATAACTCCCGGGTAACGTCGGATGAGATCGGCTACTTCGTTCAGGTCTATTCCTTTCGGCGAACCCTCAGTGAGAATGTTGACGGACTCCAGGAGCAAGTCCCAGGAGCTCTTGATAATCAGGATTCCGATCGCCACAGATATGAGCGCGTCGAAGATTTGAATCTTGAAAAAGGAGATTAGAACTGCCGTCAAAATAACCGCGGCTGATTCGACCGCGTCGGTCGACAAATGGAGGAACGCACTCTTTGCGTTCAGACTTTCATCGCGGTGAGGACGCAGTAGAAAAACGGAAATGATATTGCCTCCGAATCCGACCGTCGCCACGACAAACATGAGAGCCGCGCGTATTCTCGGCGGCTCGGAGATCCTCGCAACACCTTCATATATGATGTACACGCCGATCAGAACGAGAATGACCGAGTTGATTAGCGCCGCGAGGATTTCGACCCTGAAGTATCCGTAAGATTTTCTCTCGTTTCCGCTCCACTTCATCATCCTTGCCGCAGCGAAACTTATGGTGAGCGCGACAAGATCGCTGAAGTTGTGCATCGCATCGGATACAAGCGCGAGGCTGTTCGACAAGAGGCCGCCTGCAAGTTCCGTCACGAAAATACATGCGTTCAGGATTATCGAGTATAGAAGCGGCCTTTCAAGCGGGTTCCTATCGGGCATGTTCAAATTTCTGAATATGGATTCTGATAATCAATTGAGATCGACATCGATTTGGGCATCGTATAAACTGAGATTTGATACGGCGCGAACTCAGGATCAAGAGCGGTCAGTCGGTCGGATCCGGCGAAAAATCTTTCTGCTATAGATTGTTCGCGAGGGGGAATTAGCCCTGGTGCCCGAGTAGTGAGGCGACTTTCGCATAAACCATGTCGACGGTGAGTTCTTTAATACATTTGAACTTCACGTCATCCCTAAAGCATTTAAGCGGTTTCGGAGAGTAAATGAAGCACGGGGAACACTCCAGATGCAATGACGCGATTTCATGCTCGGTATGCCATGGATGAATATAATCCGTGTTCGTGGGGCCGACGACGGCAACTATCTTCCGCTTCATGGCAGAAGCGACGTGCATCATACCTGAGTCGTTCGTGACCAACAGGGAAGTCCTTCGGATAAGAGCGGCTGTCTGAGCGAGACCGCTCGTGCTCGGGATTGTTGCCCTGTCCGAATCTATCATCGCCATTATTCTTGCTTTGAGATCATTTTCATCAGGTCCGCCGAAGATCAGTATCCGTGCTTTTTTTGAATCGATGAGTCTGCGTCCGAGCTCAGCGAACTTCTCCGGTTCCCATCTGCGCTTCGCCTGATTTTTCAGAATTGCCGAGCCCGCATGAAACCCAATGAGCATATCGCCGCCTGCGAATCCGCAGCTCGCGAGATATCTATCAGCGAATCTCTCGTCTTCCTGTGAAATAGGAAAGACAAGATCGGGTTCTTCCTGGGTTTCAAATCCGAGTGTCCTCTTGGCAATTGAAATATTTTCGCGGACATTGTGGACTGAATCGTTTTCTTGAATCCGGATATTATTCAGGAACCCGAGTTCGCGAAAGTCACGGCGAAGATATTGGATCGCTCCTCGTTTCGGTGCACCGGCCAGAAACTGGATGAGATTGTATTCGAATCTGTTTGAGGGGTAGACATTTATAGAGACGTCATACTTGCCGCGAAGCTTCATGACGACGCTGAGGGACTTCAGTTTGGGGGCCGAGAGGAAATCGTGGTGAATAATTTCGTCGAAGAGTCCCGTGCGGTCGTAAATCTCGGCAGCTCCTTTGAACATTACGAGCGCATCGAGTCTCACATCGGGAACATTTTTCTTGATTAATTCGGCGGCGGGGGTGAAGAGAAGGGCGTCGCCAATTCCAGAAAGGGCTATGATGAGGACTCTCATCAGTGTCCGGCTATTCAGGCTTCCTGCTAATTATGCCGCAAGATAATGAGGTGTATACCGCAAGAGGGGTCCGCCTCAGTGACTCGCGGACTTTCTTCCTTAAGCTCGTGAGCGGTTTTAACAGAGTCGGGTTGAGCGGGAGGCTGATTCCAAATTTTCTGAGACCCTCGCGCATAACTCTGTAGAACAAGCTGGGATACATCCATTCGCCGTATTTGTAAACGGGCTTCACTCCTAGCGATCTCAATAGCTTGTCAAGCTCGGGAATCGAGAATTCCCGCTCCCAACCGGCGAACCATTTGTCCATATAAATGAGGATGTGCTTCATGACGGTGTAAACGTGGTATCGCTGCGGAACGTCTACTAAAAGGTAGCCGCCTTTCTTCAGCACGCGGATATTTTCTTTGAGGAGGTTCGACGCGTCGTTCTCACGGAAGTGTTCAAGGAGTCCCTGGTGGAACACGACATCAAACACTCCGTCGGGGAAGGGAAGTGAAAACGCGTTGCCGCCGACGGGGTTCACCTCGATCTTCTCTTCGATAGCAATGTTCCTGATTATCTGGAGTGAACTGGTAGCATAATCCACCATGAAGACGCTCGCTCCCTTTTCGACCATTCCAAAGCTGTCCCTGCCGGTACCGGCGCCGATCTCCATGACTTTCTTTCCTCGAAGATCGGTGACCTCCAGAAGATTTCTAAGAACTCTATTGTCGTTGGAGTATACTTCCGTCACTTCCTTCTTGGCTGTCCAGAAGTCCTCCCAGTGTGATTTCGTGGATTCCCTCTTTGCCGGGGCATCCGTGGCGTGATCTATCTTCATCTGTCGTTTCTTTTTGGTTAGTGCTCCGGAGATACACTCCGGTACGGAATCTCGGAGATCAATTTCTCCTAATTTGAGGAGAGAATCAACCATCTTGCCATAATTCACTGCCGCTTCTGACTCAGCCTCAATGCCTGCCGATGAATGACGAGAAGGTGGCGGTTCTTGTAGATAGAATTCAGAAACTGGGAAATTAAAAGGTAACGTTTGGCGGCACATCTCTCGCACGTGGCGTCTACTTTTTCATGTTTGATACGGGAGCGTATCGGTTTGTAGGGAAAATGGTTCTCTTGAAGTAACGTTTTTATTTCAGGAGCATCATTTTCATTTTCGCGCTCGCTCCGATCTCCGTCAATTCACAAATGTAAATACCGCTTGGCAAATTCATCCCGTTGAAATCGACGCTGTATGTGCCGATGTCCTTCATTCCATCTACGAGTGTCCGCACCTTTTGACCGAGTATATTGAACACTGCCAAATTCACCCCGCCTCGTTTTTGGACGTTGTACATAATTGTTGTCGATGGGTTGAATGGGTTCGGATAGTTCTGCTTAAGAACCCAATCGAGAGGAACTTGTTCAGGGGCTTTCACTGCAAGGATGGAGGGACTCGCCGATGCATTAAAGAGGAACTGCGACCATCTTGCATACAGCTTTAATATGTTCACGTTTTGCACAAACTCGGGGCCTTCCGCGGCAACTTCAGCGATCACATATTCGGCAGTGTCTCCGAGCTTCATGTCGAACGGTCCGTTCGAGCACCAGAATCTCCTGTCGCCGGGAAGTGAGTCTATCCAGCCTGAACGAGTGGTCGGATCACCGAAGCACATGTAATTTGTCGGGTGGTTCCCCGGAGTAGTCCAAAGAGTCCAAGCGGGTATAAACGCAGGATAGGAAGGCCGGGGCAGACCTCCTCGCATCATATTATAGTCTTCAGCTGCCTGATCATCCCACGGGACAATGAGCCCGTAGGAGGGCTGCTGCCTTACATAGGCAGTCATCGGAGGATTCGGATATCTGTATCCTCTTTTCCATCCGAAGTCGGTGATTGCAGAATCGGATGCTGCTCCCGTCTTGTAAGACGGTCCGCTAATTATTTGATATCCCATCGCCGGAGGAGACAGGACTATATGCTGGTACAGTAAATCGACCGCTTCGCCATTATATGCGTACCCAAGATTCAGTGTAGAATCGGAACCAACCAGATCGTCGGAATAATCTCCGACATCAGGGTCAGCCCATTGAGATAAGTATAGACCGTCGATATGTGAATCAAATGAACTTGTAGTCGTACCTTTGTAAATCAACTTCACTTGCTTGTACACAATGTTGTCAGGAACTGTCTGCCCGTCAATTTTCCATGTCCACTCAGTGATCTGTTCTTCGATTCCAATCGGCGGAGTCCCGCAGAGCTGTGTCGTCAGCGCAGAATCTAGGTCGTTCGCCACAAGCCACACAGTTTGTGCGGCTTCCGGTACTCCAGGTATGTCTATATCGGGTTCGTATTTGCCGTCACCGTTGACGTCGACATACGGTGCTCCTTTAGATGCAGGCCAATCGTTCCAGTCCGATTCATACTGTGATCTTAATTGCTGAATTTGTTGTGCAGTTACCTTTGAAGAATCTTCGTTGAAGAATGCTTTGGCATCATCTATCAGACTTGCAGTCCTGTAATCCGGTCGTACTCTCCACACGCGGGCAACAGTTGAATCGTTAGCGTTCTCGGCACCAACAACTTTTCCATCGCTTCCTGTTAGGATTTTTCCCGCTTGCATAGCTGTACCATACATGCTCCCCCCGACTCGCAAACCTGGGTATGTACCATCATACACAAGTCCACCGAACATAATCCCTTCCTGGAATACGACACCGACTTCCGATCCTTTGGGGAACTCACCATTCCAGCTCTCACCTACTACAGGTGGCCACAGGGCATCCGCCTGTATCCAGCTTGTGAGATTGTTAGCGTCGATTATTGTGGACGCGACTGAGCTCGTTGCCAGTATCGTCCTGCGATTCTTCTTCGTATTGTCAGAGCCGCTGACAACCTGCGAGGAAATAGTGAGAACCATTAAGACTAAGACTGCGGTTCGTCTTTTCATCGCGATCCCCTTTGGCAATCATTTATCCTTAATCCAAGCATACATGCTAGGAAAGGTGCTTCGCGATAACTCATGGAAACGGAATCCTGCCCGCTAGATTCCCCTGATGTATCATTTTTAAGATAGACGATACACGGACATTTGTCAATTGCTTGAGGCTGGATGGGACGAGCGTTTGAAAGTGTCAATCCGGACACTTCATCGTCCTGTGGGATGATTTGGGTGAAAAATTCGTGCTCGAAGTCACTTTTTCGGTTGATTCATTATTATTACTTTAATGACGCACATATAGAGAGTGACTGGTTGTGCGGAAATGTCAGGAGCACATTATCTAACTACAGGAGGCAATATGAAATTTTCGACCCTAACCATTTTGGTGGTCCTTGCGTTCGGCTTGGGCGTGTCAAGTTGCAAGAAGAGCAACAGTGTCAGTGCAAACGGCGATTTATATCCGGTGACAGCGAAGGTGTTAAACCCGGCGGGCGAACCGCAGGGCGGAGCAATCCTCAAACTGTCGGGTAAGGATGACAGTGACCCTGTCTTCGCAACAGTGACGGACGATTCCGGCAACGGAACGATACAAGCCCCGGCAGGTCAGCAGACTCTCATCGCGAAGATGGGATCCATTTTTCAGACTTCTTTCACGGTGAATGTCCTGGCGAACTCGTCAGGAACATCCGCGGGTTCGGTGACTCTCAAGCAGAATACACAGATGAAGGTCCTTGTGATATATGGAGGCTGCGAGCAAATTGAGACCGTCTTGAGCGATCCTTCCATTGGATTCACCAAATTTGATACCACGGATGTGGATTATATGAGAAACCGTGTTCAGACTGATTCGAACGCAACTCTGAACTACCTGAAGAACTACACACTCGTCTTCTCAGACTGTAACTGCGGAGACGAGGACGGGTATCCACTTCTCGCGAGAACATACGGAAGGTATGTCGCACAAGGCGGAAAGATTTACGGCGGGCATTACAATTACATGAATCTCCAGTATATTTTCCCTCCATATTATTCTCAGGAACTCAGCACAGATGGAGATTCGGTTACTGTCGTGGACGACACGCTCAGCAAATATGTAGGTTTTAAAGTGGCTGCATGGACGGCTTCAACTTCGCTCGGGTACTACGAGCAGTTCAGTGATCTACCGCCGAGTGCAAAGGTCTACGTGGTAATAACGGGTACTCAACCTGCCACTCCCGTTATCGTACTGAACACTCTCCAATCCGGAAAGTATCTCTACACGATCTATCATAACCAGGACATACTCAGCTACACCGGCGGAACAGCGGATCCACGGTTGATCAAGATAGTCAAGTACTTCCTGTATTCGCTTTGACCTTTTGACAAAAAGCAACGGAGCCGGTTGACGGATTTTCAACCGGCTCATTTTTTTGTCTTCCACTCTCTGCGATGAGTTTTGCTCAAGTCCCCGGAAACAACTAAATTGAAGATGCGAACGAGTGTCATCTGAATTTCATGACTGCAAAGACTGGCACGATAAGAGTTCTTCGCCCCTGTAGCTCAGTTGGATAGAGCAAGAGTTTCCTAAACTCTGTGTCGCGTGTTCGAGTCACGCCAGGGGCACAATTCGCGAATACCAATTCTCAAATCTAAAATCTGAAAACTGAAAACTGAAGACTGAAGACTGAGAACTGAATGAGACTGAGCACCTACTTCCTACCTACACTTAAAGAGAATCCGGCCGATGCAACTATGGCGAGCCACCGTCTCATGATGAGGGCGGGCTTGATCAGACCGTTGGGGGCTGGAATATACTCGTGGCTGCCGCTGGGATGGCGGGTCATGAAAAAGGTCATGCAGATCATCCGGGAAGAAATGGACGCAATCGGTGGACAGGAATTTCAGCTGCCTGCTCTTAATCCGATTGAAATATGGGAAGAAACCGGACGAGTTGAGGCGTTCGGCGATACTCTTTTTCATGTGAAGAACCGTCCGCTGGTGCTTGCTCCGACTCACGAAGAAGTGTTCACGACTATCGCGCGCGACAACATAAAGTCGTACAGGGACCTGCCGCAAATCTGGTATCAGATTCAGACGAAGTTCAGGAACGAGCCGCGTCCGAGGTCCGGAGTCATCAGAGGCCGACAGTTTTTCATGAAGGATTCATACACCTTCGACAGGAGTTTCGAAGATCTTGATACGGGGTATAATCTTCACAGGGAAGCCTATAAAAAGATATACACGAGGAGCGGATTGAAATTTTTCATTGTCGGTGCGTCGAGCGGCGCGATGGGAGGCACGGGCTCGCAGGAATTCATGGTCGAGTCGCCTGACGGCGAAGATACCTGCGCGCTGTGCGACAAGTGCGGCTATGCTGCGAATCTCGAGGTCGCATCCAGCGCCGTCAAGCCTCTCGGAAGGATAGACGGAGCTGAAACGCCGAAAGAGATTCATACTCCGAACATCAAGACCATAGACCAGCTTGCGGAATTCATGAAGACTTCTACTGAGCGGCTTGCGAAATCGCTTGTGTACAAGGTGGACGACACACCGGTGCTCATCCTGATGTCGGGAAACGATCAACTGAACGAAGCCAAGCTCCTTACAGCGCTCGGCAAAGCCGCCTCTGCAATGGATCCCGCGGAACTTCAACGATTCACAGGAGCCAACGCAGGTTCCATCGGCCCAATCGGTCTCGACGAGAAGTCTTCATCCGGAAAAAGATTCCGGGTAATTGCGGACAAACGGCTTCAGGATGCCAATGAACTGATTAGCGGCGCCAACAAAGATGACTATCATATCGAACATATCGATTTCAAACGTGACGTGAAGATCGAGGGATACTACGATCTCAGGACAATCGAGGCTGGAGAGCCTTGCGCGAATTGCGGTCATGAGCTCCGCATCGTAAATGCTATTGAGATTGGACACATCTTCAAGCTCGGCACGAAATATTCCGATTCACTTCACGCCAATTATTTGGATGAATCCGGGAGCGAGAAACCGATCGTTATGGGAAGTTACGGCATCGGTGTGGAACGAATAATCGCGTGCCATATCGAACAAAACCACGATGAGAACGGCATCATATGGGACAAATGTATTTCACCGTTCGGCGTACATATGATAGCTGTGAACATGGACAACAAGGATGTTGTGAATGCGTCCGAAGAGCTCTTTGATGAATTGAATAAATCGGGAGTCGACGTTCTGTATGACGATCGTGAAGGCGTAAGTCCCGGTTTTAAGTTCAAGGATGCCGATCTTCTCGGGATACCCGTTCAGCTAATCGTGGGTGAACGAAATCTTAAGCAGGGCAATATCGAATTGAAATACAGGAAAGGCGGCGACCGGAAGATCGTGTCGAGATCTCAGGTATTGGACGAAGTTCAGACATTCCTGCGCGGTTAATTTTTTCAACTCACGGACGGGCTTCTCATCACGGAGCCGTTCCGGAGGATCTTCATAATTTTTGCTGGGCGAGATGAAGTACAAGCTTTACATCGGCGGGAAATGGATAGAGACGAAGGAAAGCGCGCCGGTGATCAACCCGTTTGATGGTACAGTTGTTGGCGATGTCTGTCAGGCAGGCGAATCCGAGGTCGATCTTGCGATCGGATCTGCCGAGAAGGCCTTCGAGGTGACCCGGAAGCTTCCCTCTTACAAACGAGCTGAGATCCTGCAAAGAGTTGTGGTCCGTTTGCGCGATCGAAAAGAAGAAATAGCGCGTACCATGACGCTTGAATCGGGCAAACCCATCCAGTACACCCGCGGCGAAGTGGAAAGGGCTATGATGACGTTCTCCGTGGCGTCTGAAGAGGCGAAACGTATTCCAGGGGAAGTCGTTCCTCTCGATCTCGCGATCGGTTCGGAGAAAAGGTGGGGAATTGTCAGGCGTTATCCGATCGGACCAATCGCGAGCATTACTCCGTTCAATTTTCCTCTAAACCTTGTCGCCCACAAGATCGCTCCGGCTCTGGCGGCCGGAAACAGCGTCGTCCATAAATCTCCTCCTCAAACGCCGATTACTTCGGTCCTCCTTGCCGAAATTATTTCAGACGCAGGAGTTCCTGACGGGGCTCTGAATGTCATTTCGTGCGATAACCAGGTTGCGGAGAAACTCGCTGCAGACGTTCGCCTGAAGATGCTGAGCTTTACTGGAAGTCCGCGCGTCGGTTGGTACTTGAAATCGAAAGCACCCAAGAAGAAAGTGATACTGGAACTCGGCGGAAATGCCGCGGTAATAGTCGAGCCTGACGCGAATTTCGAGTTTGCTGTGAAGCGGCTTGTGGCCGGATCGTTCGCAAACGCAGGACAGGTGTGCATCTCTGTCCAACGGATTTACGTTCATGAATCCGTGTATGAAAAATTCCGTGACGCATTCCTCGAAGAGACCGCAAAGGTGAAAACAGGAAATCCTCTGGACGATGACACGGTGGTAGGTCCGATGATCAATGCGATGGAAGCTGATCGCGCGGCCAAGTGGATTGACGAAGCGAAAAGTGCCGGCGCTACTATACTGATCGGCGGAAGAAGAGACGGAAATTTTATTCAACCCACGGTAATTGAAAAAGTCCCGACAAATGCCCAGATTTATTGCGAGGAAGCGTTTGCACCGGTTGCAATTCTTGAAAAGTATTCGGACTTCGACGAGGCAATAAAAAAAGTGAACGACACGAAATTCGGGCTGCAGTCGGGAGTGTTCACAAACGACGCGAGAAAAATTTTCAAAGCATTCGATGAAACTCAAGTTGGTGGTGTGGTAATAAATGATTATCCGACTTACAGAATCGACAACATGCCTTATGGAGGCATCAAGGAATCCGGTTTCGGTCGCGAGGGCGTGCGATACGCAATCGATGAGATGACTGAACCGAAACTTCTGGCGCTTAATATCATCTAGTTCCTGATATTCTTGCGGGAACAGGTTGAGCTATGGTAATTAAGTTCGCGCCGGCATTCCTTGCGGTTGGAATTTCTTCGTGCGCGCTGTTGCAGCCGGCTGTGACAGTGCGTTTCTCGAAAGTTGCCGGGAATTTTGAGCTTGGAACCGGCGACACAAACAAAACGGTCATTCATTTGAATTCACAAATATATCTGGATTTTGATTTGAGCGGGTCGGACAGGATTTCGATACATCCCGGTGTGACACAGTTGCTGGCGGACGGCATTTCGCCGGGATGGTATTATGCCGACTTCATCGGCGCCGACATGTGGGTCCGTGGTGTCCCCGTATATCTTTCGGGCGAGGACAAGTTGAGCGTCGAGGTAGCCAACAATCAGCTTGTCATTGATGGCCGCGCGTTCTTCGGCGCCCAAACCCAGAAGAGCACGGCGTATCCATTCCTTCCTTCGCTCTCGTTGACATGCAACGGCTGCACCTCGCGACCTCAGCTCAAGTTTGACGGGCAGGTAGTCGATTACGTGCCACCATGGGTTTCGGTGGCGGCCGGATGGCATTCGGTCGAAATCTACAGCCCGTTCGACAGGGTCGAGTTGTATTACAGGGCTCTTTTCGACAACTACTCGGTAACCGAATTCGATCTTTATCCCGTGAAGGTGAATTAAGAATGCCGCAATTTGTACATCTTCATAATCATTCTCACTACAGTCTGCTTGACGGCGCTTCGCAGATCGACGATATGATCGGACGTGCGGTGGAATTCAAAATGCCCGCGCTCGCGTTGACCGATCACGGGGTCCTTTTCGGAGCGGTTGAATTATACACGCACGCGAAGAAGGCGGGGATAAAACCCATTATCGGCTGTGAGATGTACGTGGCTAAAGGCAAGCGGATTGAGAAGAACGGTTATAACCATCTCACAGTACTTGCGAAGAATTATTCCGGATATAAGAACCTGGTAAAGCTCGTTTCGCTCGCCCATCTTGAAGGTTATTACTACAAACCGAGAATTGACTTCGAACTTTTGAAAGAGTATCACGAAGGTCTTATAGCGCTCAGTGGATGTCTCAGCGGACCCGTCTCCGAACCTCTCGTCAACGGCGATTTCGACACTGCGCTGAAGGCTGCACGTATCTACAAGGAACTCTTCGGGGACGACTTTTATCTGGAAGTTCACAGTCACGGTCTTGATGAGGAGAAGGTCGTCCTGGAAGGAATGCCGAAGATAGCTGCAGAAGTCGGAGCCAAACTGGTCGCGGTGAATGACGGACACTATCTCGACAAGGAGCACGCAATCCCTCACAATATTCTCCTGAACGTCTCTCAGGCAAGCAACGGCTCGAAGGATCCGACAGAACTTCGCTACAAGGTTCCGGAATTTTATTTCAAGAGCGCCGACGAGATGGAGCGAGCATTTAAAGATTATTCTTTCGGGCCGGCCGCAATCGAAACCACACTGGAAATCGCCGAGAAGTGCGACCTCAAACTCGAATTGAAGAAAAATCTAATGCCCCGGTTCCCGATTCCCGAAAACGCCGGCGTGTCGAGTCCCGAAGAGTACTTCGAAAGATTGGCGCTGAGAGGTCTGGAGAAACGGTACGAAACAATAACGCCTGAAATTAAGAAGAGATTCGACCACGAGGTCGGGATCATAAAGCGGATGGGGTTTGCCGGATATTTTCTCGTCGTTCAGGATTTCATAAACAGCGCAAGAGAAAAAGGAGTCAGGGTCGGACCTGGAAGAGGCAGCGCGGCGGGGAGCATTGTCTCGTACGCACTGGGAATCACTAGCGTCGATCCGCTCAAGTACGGTTTGCTCTTTGAGAGATTCCTCAATCCGGAAAGAGTATCAATGCCCGATATCGACGTAGATTTTGCCGATAACAAACGAGACCAGGTTATCAATTACGTCAGGGAAAAATATGGCGCTGAGTCGGTCTGCCAGATAGTGACGTTCGGTACGCTCTCGGCCAGGGCTGTCATCAAAGATGTCGGTCGCGTGCTTGGAATACCTCTTTCGACGGTTGATTCGATAACGAAACAAATACCCGTGATACTCGGCCGCGTCACTCCGCTCCGCGAGGCAATAGACACAATTCCGGAACTTCGCTGGGTAAAGGAAAGCAACGATCCGAAAATCAAACAGCTGGTCGAATACTCGCTGGTTCTCGAAGGGACAAACAGGAATGTCGGTACGCACGCCGCTGGAGTCGTCATAGCTCCTGACAGCATTACCGAATTTGTTCCTCTTTACAAAACACCGTCGACGGAAGTCATAACACAATACGAGTACAAGAGTCTCGAAGAAATCGGTCTGCTCAAGATGGATTTCCTCGGACTCCGGACCCTCACCGTGATTGAAAATGCGCTCGACCTGATCAAGCGCAATCACGGCAAGGAAATCGACCTCGACAAGATTCCGTACGACGATCCGAAAGTGTACGAGCTTTTTGCCGCGGGCCAGACAGTCGCCGTGTTCCAGTTTGAAAGCGCGAAGATGCAGGAGTACCTGAAGAAACTGAAGCCGACAATCATCGACGACCTGGTCGCCATGAATGCGCTATACCGCCCCGGCCCGATGGACATGATAGATGATTTCCTCGACAGAAAAGTCGGGAGGAAGCCGATCGAGTACCTGCACCCGAAGATGGAGCGCATTTTGCGTCCGACATACGGTGTGATGGTCTACCAGGAACAGGTGATGCAGATCGCGAGCGAAATTGCCGGATTCACCCTCGCGCAGGCGGATGTCATGAGACGCGCGATGGGGAAGAAAGACAAAGAGCTGATGGCCGAACAGAAGAAGCTCTTTGTCGAAGGCGCGGCGAAAAATTCTGTCGACAAAAAACTCGCCGGCGAAATATTTGATCTAATAAACAAATTCGCCTCGTACGGATTCAACAAGTCCCACGCTGTTGCCTACTCGGTTCTTGCCTACCAGACTGGTTATCTCAAAACTTACTATACCGCCGAGTTCCTGGCGGCAACTCTGACAAGTGATATCGGCGACTTAAACAAGATGGCGCTTCTTCTCGACGAATGCCGCAAGCAGGACATAACCGTCCAGGGACCCGATGTGAACGAGAGTTTCTCGACGTTTACAGTCAAGGACGGGAAATTGAGATTCGGTCTCAGTGCGATTAAGAATGTCGGTGTCGGGGCAGCACAGGAGATCATTCGGGCGCGGGAAGAGGGCGGGCGGTTCGAATCGATATTCGATTTCGTAACGCGCGTCGATCTGAGGGCGGTTAACAAGCGCGCGCTTGAAAGTCTCGTGCAATCGGGCGCTTTCGATTCGCTCGGTTACAAGCGCGCCCAGCTCTACAATTCGTTCGACACCGTCGTGCAGTTCGGACAATCTGTGCAGGACAGCAAGCTCAGCAACCAGTCGTCGCTTTTCGATTTGCTTGATGGAGAACAAAGGAGACTTATCACGTACCCCGCCCTCGCGAATATGGAAGAGTGGAGCCAGGGCGAAAAGCTTAACCGCGAGAAGGATCTCCTCGGTGTCTATATTTCGGGTCATCCGCTGCTAAAGTATGAGCAGGAATATAATTCCTTCACGAATGTCCGCCTCGGAGATGTTACCACAATCGAGGGGATTGGCGCCGCGAAGGCTGCCGGAATTGTTGTCGACGTCAGAAGAAAAATCGACCGTAAGGGAAACACGATGGCGTTCGTGCAGCTCGAGGATTTTACGGGTAAGGGCGAGCTCATATTCTTTTCGGATTCATTTACAAAGTATCAGAGCATCCTTTTTGCTGATTCAATCATACTTGTGTCGGGCAAGGCGGAATCGAACGGCGACTCAGTGAGGATCGTGGTGAACGACGCCTGTCTTCTGGATGAGGCCGCGGGCCGGTTAACCAAGAGCATCGCCGTATCAATTGACTCGAGCGACCGTTCGCGTGAGCTTCTCGCCGCGTTCAAAAAAATGCTGGGCGGGCATTCACGCGGGAATTGCTCCATATTTTTTAGTGTTACAAATGGTGATTCGAAGCCGAAAATATTCAAGTCGAATATGTACAGCGTCGTGCCCAACAGGCAGCTCGTCGACGCGCTCCTCGATTTGTTCGGCAGCGAAAATGTTAAACTCTTATCTTGAAAATCTCACCGAAGGCGATTCGGGGAAAGGAATTGTTGGATGAAGCCTGTTGTTGTCAGTTCTCAGAATTTCGATAGCGAAGTCGTCAAGAGCAAATTGCCGGTATTGGTGGACTTCTGGGCATCCTGGTGCGCGCCGTGCAAAATGATCGCGCCGATTGTTGAAGAGCTCGCGAAGGAGTATGATGGAAAAATTAAGGTTGCGAAGCTCGATGTCGACTCGAACCAGGAAGTGGCAGGCGCATTCGGAATAATGAGCATCCCCACTCTTCTCATCTTCAACAATGGAAGTGTCGCGGATCAGGTCGTCGGCGCAGTTCCGAAGTCGATGCTGGTCGACAGGATTTCCCGTGTACTCGAACGTAATTGAGAACGACCTTCGGATGCATTTATCCGGTAACGGGTGTCAGCGATGAGCGGGCCATCCGGAAAGTTGAAGGTTTATACGACATCATGGTGTCCGGACTGCAAAGTCGCCAAAACATTCCTTGAGCTTCACAATGTGGAGTATGAGGAATTCAATATCGACACCGACAAAGAAGCCGAGGCATTCGTCATGGAAGTGAGTGGAGGAAGAAGGGTCATCCCGACGTTCGATTCGGACGGGAGGATCTTTCTTAATCCTTCCATGTCCGTTCTCGCCAGGGAGTTGAATCTGACGTAAATCACCAAAATGAAGGAGGAGCAAATGAGGAGGATCTTCATAGCAGCGGCGATGCTGTTTCTGTTCGTTTCGTACGCTGGTGCGGTCGGCATTAAGACGATGATGGTACGCTACCCGAGCGGTCAGGACACACTGACGGCATATCTGGCGGAACCGGCTGACGCAGGAAAACATCCGGCTCTCATCGTCATCCATGAGTGGTGGGGATTGACTGACTGGATTAAAGAAGATGCAAGAGAATTCGCAAGTCGCGGGTACGTCGCGTTGGCGATCGATCTTTACCGCGGAGGAATAAGCGCGACCGCTCAGGACGCTTACAAGCTCATGATGTCCGTCCCGAAGGAGCGCGGCACACAGGATCTCCAGGCCGCATTCGACTACCTCGCCGGATCTGAAAGCGTGAACCCTGATAAGATCGGCGCGATCGGATGGTGCATGGGGGGCTCTTACTCTTTCAATGCTGCAGTCGAACTTCCCAAACTTGCCGTGTGTATCATAGATTACGGGAACGTCGAAGCAGATAAAGATGTCGTGGACAAGATCCAGTGTCCTGTCCTGTGTAATTTTGCCGAGATGGATCAGACTTACACTCCCGCAAAAGGGAAAGCATTTGCCGAAGAGATGAAAGCGGAAGGAAAGAAAATCGATTTCCATGTTTACCCGGGAGTCAACCACGCATTCATGAATCCAAACAATACAACCGCATACAACGAGACACAGACAAAGCTCGCATGGAAAAATATTTTCGCATTCCTCGACAAGCATCTCAAACGCTAGGGAGCGACGTGGAGCGTTGAACTTGCAAATTCATACCTCGAATTCTAAATTATGAGCGAAGATTCCCTTCGTGATTCGCTTCGGGACTTAAGGGCGAATCTCTTGTCCCCATCGTCTAGTGGCCTAGGACATCGCCCTTTCACGGCGGTAACAGGGGTTCAAATCCCCTTGGGGACGCCACTCCAGATTCGAGTGATCACAATACAGAACTCCTTTAGCTTTAAGCATGCCGTGAAAACTAACGCGAGCGATCATGACCGATAGGTTCGAGAGTTTCAGCGGGTTCTATCCGTTCTATCTCTCAGAGCACAGTACCCTTTGGTGCAGGAGAATGCATTTCATCGGAAGCTCCTTCGTCCTGGTGTCGCTGTCGATGTTCCTTGCGACAGGCCAAGTCCTTTGGTTTGTTGCGATGCCTGTCTCGGGATACGGGTTCGCGTGGATCGGGCATTTCTATTTCGAAAAGAACAAGCCCGCAACCTTTAAATACCCGATCTACAGCCTTATGGGGGATTGGGCAATGTTCAGAGACATTATTGTGGGAAAAGTGAAGCTTTGAGTCCGCCGTGAGTTACTCCCAGCCTTCATTTTCACATGAGACACCTGTCACAGCCGATGGGATGTGCAGGAAATTCACTTCTCCTTCCTTGACAGCCATGTCCATTCCTGCTATATTTTTTAAAAAGGAAGTGTTAGCGAAGGTTCGTTAAAGGTTTAAAATCGATGCTGGTCTAGACCTTTGACGAACTTTTCTGCCGAATGATGTGCAGAAAGTTTGCACGGCATTCGGCTTTTTTATTTTTGATGAGTGAAGATGAAGCGCAGTATCATAAGCTTACTCCTGGCGATAATCGTGCTCCCGGCATACGGACAACAAGTTCGTGTTGTTTCGGAGAGCGCGACCTCAACCACAATTGAAGTGGTCCCTGATTCAATAGGGGCGGACACAATCAGGACGGGGAACACGCAGGCACTGAATCTGATGTTCAAAGGAGCCGGGCCGGAATTTAATATGAGAGGCGACTACCTCAGGCAATTCGTACCCGTTCTCGTCGGAGTTTTCTCGCGGCGGATACAGGTACAGGTTCTTCAGACCGACTACAGGACTTTAGTAATGATGCCTCCGGTTCGAAGTCCGAGAATTCCCGGCGGCGTCAAGGCCACTGAAATCTCGCAGTTTCTGTCATACGATTTGCCTTATGAACAGCGAAACCATCTCGTCTCCAGGATCAAAGTATATCCGTTTATGTACGACAGCACAGCCGGTACTTATCACATTCTGCAGAGGATTGTTGTCCAGGTTGTCTCCGTCGGCATGAGTGTAAGAAACCAATCGGTAGGACCCGATCTCCTCCTGGGGGAATCGCTTGTTAACTACAGCCAGGTAAAGAGTGCAGTGATGAGCGCTCCATCGGGCCTTATGAAGGTAGTTGCGTCAAGTGTTTTGTCGCAGGGAACATGGTACAAGTTCGGCGTGTCCCGAAGCGGAATCTATAAGATCAGTTATTTAAACCTGAAAAATGCCGGGATCGCGGTGGACAAGATTCAGCTCAGTACAATACGACTTTTCAATAACGGCGGCTCGGTTCTTCCAGAAGATCCGACTACTGCAAGACCGACCGATCTTGTAGAGAACGCGATCTATGTTTACGATGCGAATGGTAACGACAAATTTGATCAGGAAGATTTTATCTTGTTTTACGGCAAATCACCTCGAGAGTGGAGTTACAATCCTGGAAATGAAACTTATTCGCATTACTTAAACCCTTACACCGAAACGAATTTTTATTTTCTCACTTTCGGCGGGGCAGCCGGAAAAAGAATGACAACCGTTCAAAGCGTACATTCGACTTCTTACTACACCCCATTGACTTTTACATGTGGAATTGCCGCCGACAGCGAGCTGTATAATATTATCGGTTCAGGAAAAGAGTGGTACGGTCAGGAGCTTCAGCCGCCTTCTCAGAGTTTTCCAAACTCGAACGTCGCGCTTTACGTGAACAGGCTCTACGGACTTGACTCTACCAGGAGCGTAACATACCACGTGAGGGTCGTTACGAGGAGCGACAACTCAAATCATTTTGACGTGTTTGAGAATTCGACGGGATTCAAACTCGGCACCATTTACGGTTCGACGGTCGACTATTCCGACATTGAGGACAACTATGCTTACTCACTTGGGCCATATAGATACACTTCAACAGGGAACATTCCTTCGCAGAGAAGCGCACTCAAGTTCGTCTACTACTCAGATTCGCCGGATGCCACCGGTTGGATCGATTGGTTTGAGATTCTCTACCAACGCAAATTCCAATCTCTGAACGACTTTCTGGATTTCTACGGTCCCGATACGTCGGCCGTTGCGTACTACTCGGTCTCCGGATTCTCTTCGAATAACATGAAACTTTTTGATGTTTCCGACTACGCAAACGTGAAATTGATCGCGCCCGATTCAACGAATGGCGGCACGATATCGTTCGGCTCACAGGCGAACTCCGGGGCGCCAAGCCAGTTCATGGCCGTCGGTGATAACGGATATCAGTCGATCGGAGGGATGACCGCCGTCGATAACTCAAACCTTCACGGGAATGTCTCCGGAGAAGACCTGATTATTGTAACTGCGCCCGATTTCATCTCGCAGGCCGACCAGCTGGCCAGTTTCAAACAGAGTTTCGACGGATTCAAAACACTAATAGTCGCAACAACTTCCATATACAACGAATTCGGCTGCGGCATTCCTGACCCTACTGCCATTCGTGATTTTCTGGAGTATCAATACAAGAACGACCAGTTGACTCCTTCATACGTTATCCTGTTTGGCGGAGGGAGCTACGACTACAAGAGCAGGGTCTCGGCGACACCGGAGTTCATCCCGCCGTATGAATCCGATGAATCTCTTTACCAGGTCGGGAGCTACAGCACAGACGATTATTTCGTCCAGTTTGCTGCGCCGCTGATGTATGCTCCCATCTCGATGGCGGTCGGAAGACTTCCCGCAAAGAGCAGCGATGACGCCGACGCGATGGTGAGTAAAATAATAGAGTATGAATCCAAGCCGGATTTCGGAAGCTGGAGGAGCCTCATCACTTACATCGGCGACGACGGCATAACCACAGGAGGTGCACCTATTGAACCGGTGCATACGGATAACGCTGACCTTCTCGCCCAGAATTACACGCCGCCCGAATTCGACAAGAGAAAAATCTACCTTGCACTTTATCCGACAGTTATTTCCACGCAGGGAAGGCGGAAGCCCGACGCAACAGCGGACATTATCAATCAAGTCAACCAGGGGACATTGATACTGAATTTCGTCGGCCACGGCGCTTTCAATCTCTGGTCGTACACTCACGTGCTTGAGGCGCCTGTCGTCGTGCCACAGTTGACCAACTTCTCAAGACTCTCCCTCTTTGTCGCGGCGACGTGCGATTTCGCGTACGATGACAATCCTCAAAGCCCAAGCGGAGCTGAACTCCTCATGACCTGGCCGCAGGGTGGAGCAATCGGAGTGGTCAGCTCAACGCGAGTCGTTTACTCCAACGAGAACGCGTATCTAAACCAGCAGTTGTTTACAGATTTGCTCGCGCGCGATTCGGTGAGAAATGCCCCGAGAATCGGTGAGGCAATGTATCTGACAAAGCAGCTGAGATACGACAGCAACGACATAAAGTATCAATATATCGGTGATCCTACAGTGAGGCTCGGGATGCCGAAGTTTCTCGGATCGATGGACAGCCTGAATGGAAAATCTTTAGTCCAAGTTAGCCAGGTGCGCGCACTCGATAAGCTCGACATCAAAGGAACTATATTCCATCCTGACATGACACCATGGTCAAACCTCTCCGGCACCGGACTGGTGACGTTGTATGACTCTGACAAACCCGAGTATATCTCAGAGTGGGGAGAGACGTATAGTTTCCAGGGCTCGATTCTTTTCCGCGGGAATGTCTCTATCCAGAACGGAACCTTCGAGGCGAGGGCAGTTGTCCCGTCCGACATATCTTACAGTAACGAAAGCGGCAAGCTCGAAATTTATTTCCAGGCAGGCGGATCAGATGGTTCGGGTTATTCAAGAAACTTAATCGTCGGTGGAACAGCAACAAATGTCGTGAACAATGGGATCCCTCCTCAAATTAGCGTTTACCTTGACTCCAGAAATTTCAGAGATGGCGACGTCGTTTCAGAAAACCCCACTCTCCTTGTCGATCTCCACTCTTCGAACGGGATAAACCTCTCCGATGTCGGAGTAGGGCATACCTTGCAGGCGATCTTTGACAATCAGCAGTCGGTGGACCTCTCGTCATACTACATCGGAAATCTAAATTCATATCAGGACGGAACGGTGTCTTTCCCTGTAACAATGTCTCTGCCATTCGGCCAGCACTCCGTGAACGTAAAAGCATTCGATGTATTTGACAACGAAGCACAGGCCAGTGCCGAATTCAACATCCAGTCCTCGGAGAAACTCTCTATTCTGGATCTGTACAATTATCCCGATCCGTTCCGTGCGGGGACTTCGTTCACTTTCAAGAGGTCATCCGCAGGCGGAGCAGGATCGCCGGTCGACGTTACTATAAAAGTCTACACGCTGAGCGGTCGTCTGATCAAGACCATAAGGTCTTACGGGATAACGGACGACTTCGTGAAGATCGACTGGAACGGTCTCGATGAAGATGGCGACCGTCTTGCGAACGGTGTGTACTTTTATAAAGTGGTCGTCTCCACTGTTGATGGTGCGTACACAAGCGAAGCGCTCGGAAAGATGGCTGTTGTACGCTGATGAGTGTAGAAGTTATTAGTCTAACTATTTATAATAAGCTTACAAATCAGGAGTGACATTATATGAAATCAACGCTTTTAGCACTGTTCGCGGCGGGATTTGTTTTGTCGCTGAGTTCAGGTGCTTTCGCCCAGGGCGAGACGGCAGTTCCCTTCCTGCTGATATCTCCGAATGCGCGCGCGGGAGGCATGGGTGAATCAGGCACAGGTCTGGCCGACGACGTCTCCGCGTTATTCTGGAACCCGGGCGGACTGGCATTTCTGAAAGGGGACGAGATAAGCCTGACTCATGCACCATGGCTGCCCGAGTTCAGCTCAGATCTCAGCTACGATTTCCTCAGCTTCCGACATTACCTCCCCGACTGGGACGGAGATTTGTCCGCAAGCATCACGTATTTCAATCTCGGGGAGTTCAATAGAACTTACTCGGACGGTCCGACAATAGTAGGAACGTGGCATGCTTTTGAATTTGCCGTCACAGTGGGCTACTCCGCGCAGATCTCCGACGGTCTCGGACTGGGCGCAAACTTCAGGTACATCAGAAGCGAACTCGCGCCATTCGGCACAGAGCAAGAAGCCGGAAAAGGTATTGCCTCGGATGTCAGCTTCGACATCGGTTTGCTGTACCGTCCCCAGACGCTCGATCTACCGCTCCTGGGAAATTTCGACAACCGCCTGGGACTGGGAATAGCCCTGAGCAATCTCGGACCGAAACTGTATTACATTGATCAGGCACAAGCGGATCCTCTCCCCACCAACCTCAGGTTGGGCATCTCTCTCCATCTGCTGAAAACCGAATACAATAATTTCTATCTCCTGCTGGATCTCAGTCGTACCATGGTCCGTGTCTTGACCGATTCATCGATTGCCATCGATCCGACTTCGGGCGACACATCCACGGTGTACACCAACACTGTCGACCCTTTGCCGAAATCTCTGATTACAACCTGGAGCGACGGCAGCGGGCTGAAACGAATAATAATAAGTGCCGGAGCCGAATACTGGTACGGCAGTCCGCGATTGATCGCTTTGCGAATGGGATACTACAAGGAGAATCCTAATTTTGGAGGAAGAAACTTCCTTACCTTCGGTGCGGGCATCAGGTACGATATTTACGGATTTGATTTCAGTTACATATCGACCTTCGACCAGAATAATCCGTTGTCCAACCAATTGAGATTTTCTTTATCTCTGAACTGGGGCGGAGACACTGGGTTTTAGACTCAAAGGATTCGCGGTCTTAGTCTCCGTCGCGGCGATCGCAAATGTTCAGACGCTGTACGGTCACGAAGGGCCGATAAAACCGTTTCTCGATCATCCACTGGCGGCAGCATCGTTCACACGCCATCCGGTGCCCGCCGCACAGGGCACGGTCAACGTTCTTGCTGTCATGGTCGAGTTTCAAACCGACCAGGACAGCCTCACGAGCGGAAACGGAGAATTCGTCAGCCTGCCAGGAAACGGCCTTGATGCTCCTCCTCATGACAAGAATTATTTCTCAAACCACCTTCTTTTTCTGAAAAACTATTTTCAGAAAGTCTCCGGCGGAAGACTGAACGTCAATTACTTCGTTCTCGACTCTGTCATTACTCTTCCTCACCAGATGAAATATTATTCGCCCCCCAAAAGCTCCTCGTCACAGAGCAATCTTGGACTTCTCTTTGAGGATGCGTGGCATGCGGCAGACTCAATTTATGGGAATTTTGATTTCAGCCGGTACCAGAGCTTCGTGATCTTTCACGCCGGTTCCGGCCGGGATATCGACTTCACATCCCAACTCGGATATGATCCACGACCTTTCGATTTACCCTCGCTTTATTTGAGTCCGGCAGGTCTTCAGAATATTTTCGGATCGACTTACCGCGGACAATCGGTAGACAACGGAAATTTCTTCATCGACAATTCCATCATCATGCCCGAGAGTGAGTCCTATCAGATTTACGATGGATCCGGAAACATCATGATCGATCTTAAGCTCGGCTCCAACGGGCTCCTCGCGGCGAGCTTCGGCAGTTTCCTCGGACTTCCTGACCTCTTCGATACTCAAACCGGCGTCACTGGGATCGGAAGATTCGGACTCATGGACGGCCAGTCGATATTCGCGTATGGTGGGATCTTTCCGCCCGAACCGTCGGCGTGGGAGAAAGAGTTTCTTGGATGGACCGAGCCTCTGGTGGTCTCTCCTCCAACGGCAACGACTTACCAGCTGCGCGCACGGGCGACGGGACAGTACTCCGTTCTTAAGGTCCCCATAAGCGGAAGCGAATACTTTCTCGTCGAGAACCGCGAGCGAGATGCGCTGCACGACGGTGAAAACTTGAAGATCTCATACAATGAAAATACTTCGAATCTCAATTTCACGGACGACACAACTTATTTTGACGGCACTCAGGTAAAAGGAATAGATGGTGTCGTTACCGACGCCGATGAATACGATTGGGCGCTTCCTTCGGACATTGTAAAGGGCACCAAATACTACGGCGGAATTCTAATCTGGCACATAGACCAGAATGTGATCGATCAGAAAATCGATTCGAATACCGTTAATGCCGATCCTGAACACAGAGGTGTCGCGTTGATGGAGGCACACGGCGCGAACGAGATCGGCAGATATATCCAGACAATATTCGGATCATACTACTACGACGGATCTGCTTACGATTTCTGGTTCAAGGGAAATCCGATTCCGAATTACGCGAACCGCTTTACTCCGACATCGTATCCGACATCGGACAGCTACACAGGCGCAAACTCGCATGTCTATATTACGAATTTCAGTTCTGCCGATAGCCTGATGACTGTTGATGTCCAGGTGGGAGATGTCGATATTCAGCCGACCTCAGGCTTTCCACGAAATATTCACTCAGCTACTCCAAACTCTTCGCCACTGTTCGCTCGGATAAGTTCTGACGGTAGACTGCAGGTGATCGCGAACAATGGCGACTCGCTTTTCGCGTTTAACATGGATGGAACTTCTGCGGGTTTTGATTCGTCGGGGCTATTCTCGAAAGTGGGAGGCCGATATCAGCCGGCGGCTCTTTCCGACAACGCCAGCTCGAATCCTCTTTGTTCGATGGACGATTCCACGCTTTATGGCTTTTCGGACGCGGACAATAATCATGACGGCACTGCCGACACTCTATTTTCGACTAGAGTCCCGCAGCAGAATTATCTGTCCAGCGCGCCCCTCCTCAGAACGGGCAACAGAATTCTGAGTTTCTCCCCGCATTTCCCCGGTGCTTGGACAATATTCGACTTAACCGGTCATTACCTCGGATATTTCAGCTTGACTTTCCCGGCGAACTATAACAACTCAAGCGCTTCAATTGCCGCGGCAACAATTACCCTTCCTCAATATGCGTCGATTGACACCGGCAGTTTCATCGTGAACACTCTGGTCTTCGGGTATCGAGTCATCGATTTCAGCAGTCTTGTGAACTCAAACTCCGTTGCTGTTCCAATACCGCCTTTCGGCAGGCCGATGCTGTCGCACATTGCAGTCTCCTACGCGAGCCTCGCTTCCGGCAGGACTCCCCGGGTTATCGATGTCTCAACTCAGTCGATAAGTCTCGCGAGCCTTCAGGGCGACTCTGCAATTACCTTCAACTGTTTTCCCGGCGATACGATCGTGTCAGGGCCTGTTGTCGCGGATCTTGACGGTGACGGGAATCGTGACGTAATTTTTGCGACTCAAACAAAACTCTTCGCGATTTCTTACAGCGGCGCAGTCCTCAAATATTTTCCGCTGACGACGGTAGGGAGCGAGGTGCTGTCTTCCGATGCAAACCATATCGTTGGTTCGATTGTTGTCGCGGATTTGGATGGAGATGGAAAGCCGGAAATGATCTTCGGCACTAAGGGTGGAACGTTGTACGCATTCACGGGAGCAACTGGCCAGCTCTTCCCGGGATTTCCTTTGTCGATCGGTGCTGGATTGGCCGGTAGTCCGGCTGTTGCTTATGACAGCGGAAACCTCTATCTGGCTGCTATCGGCCTCGATGGATATTTATATTGTTGGACCTTCAAGGGGAATTCGGCAAGCCAAATCGTTTGGGGAAATCTGTACCACGATGAGTCGCATGCGAATTCTGTGACCGCCCCGCTTCAAAGCGTTCAGCCGCCGCCGTCCCAAACCCTTATGCCCGCATCGCAAGTGTACAACTGGCCGAACCCCGTTACGAATAACGTGACAAAGATTCATTTTTATCTCCGAGACAACGCTCAAGTGTCGGTGACCATTTACACGTTTGCTGGCGACAAAGTTGCGAACTACCAGCTGAGCGGAACGGGTGGTGTCGCGAATGAGATAGACTGGAATGCAAGCGGGGTACAGAGCGGGATCTATTTTGCAAGGGTCGAGGCCGTCTCTTCATCGGAGAGAGACGTGAAGATCATTAAGATTGCCGTGGTGAAGTGAGATTTCTCTCAAGTTCTAAAACCGGGATATGTCTCGCGGGCTTGGTTTTCAGCCTTCCTTTGATCGCCACGGCACAGGACGATTATATCCATCCGGAACTCACCTGGCAAACGATCGAGACCTCCCATTTCCTCGTAGACTATCACCAAGGTGAGGAGCGAACAGCTGAGCTTGTTGCGAAGATTGCCGAGGAAATGTACGGCCCGGTCACCTCTCTTTATCAATACCAGCCGACACAGAAAGTCTCTTTCGTCCTGTGGAATACAGACGATTACTCCAACGGCGAAACATATTTTTTCGACAACAAGATCAACATATGGGCATCGAATCTGGATTTCGCTTTGCGCGGTACTCACAACTGGTTGCGCAATGTCATTACACATGAATTTACCCACGACGTCCAGATGCAGACCGCGATGAAGTTCGGCCGAAGGATTCCCGCAATTTATTTACAGTGGCTTGGATACGAAGCAGAGCGGAGACCAGACGTACTCTACGGCTATCCGAACGTTGTCGTCAGTTACCCGCTCAGCGGGATTGTAATTCCTGCCTGGTTCGCTGAAGGGGTCGCCCAGTACAATGTGCCCGCCCTGAATTTTCAGCACGACACGTGGGATACTCACCGCGATATGATCCTGCGGATGTACGTGTTGAACGACAGGACACTGACGTTGGAGGAGATGGGTGGGTTCGGCAAAACAAGCCTTGGCAATGAATCGACTTACAATTCCGGATTCGCATTCGTCCGATATCTCGCCGGCAAGTATGGTGCAGGCGTACTCAGGAAATTGTCAGATGCCATGACGTCTCCCGCTGCCGTCACCATCGATCATGCTTTCCAGAACGTACTAGGAATGTCAGGGAATCTGGTCTATGCTGAATGGCAGCAGTTCCTCAAGGAAAATTATGAAGACAGCGTCGCAGCAATCAGGCAGAGACTGCATGAGGGGAAGATAATTAGAAATACAGGGTTTGCAAATCTCTATCCGGTATTCTCTCCGGACGACAGCCTAATCGCCTATTGTTCGAACAAGAAGAGCGACTACTTCGGGACATCCTCAATATATATCTACAACCCTGTCGACAGCTCAGAGAAAGAACTTGCCACAAACGTAGCCGGAGAACTCTCGTGGTCGGAAGACGGCAATTACATCGTTTACTCGAAGGAGACGAGACATAACGATCACTGGAATGATCTGTACGATCTTTACTCATATGACATCCGAAATGAGAAAGAGGTCAGGCTAACGAACGGGTTGAGGGCTCAGTATTCGTCGCTCTCCGGCAACAGCAGGAGGGTGTCATTCGTAGCCTCGAGCGATCCGTCTCTGAATCTGTTTTGTTGCGGTGTGCAAATGTTGACGGGCATTCCGATAGGGGGGACGGATGGCACGATGAACCTGTACTGTGCCGACATAGATCTGAAGAACAATCGCGCAACCAACATAAGAAGACTATCCAGTTTTGTGAGCGGACAACAAATCTATTCCACCCGGTGGTCAGAGGACGGATCGAGGATCGTGTTTGATTACTCGATTGACTCATCGAGAAGGATTGGCATTTACAGCTTCCGCGACAGCACCATAGGATTCGTTACCCCATCAGGTGAAGATTCTCGCGACGCTTCGTTTGCCGACAATGACAGCAGCATCGTCTTCTCCTCAGACCGCAGCGGGATATTCAATGTCTATAAGGAGAATCTTCATAGCGACTCGGTGGTCGCGCTGACAAATGTACTCGGCGGTGCATTCATGCCTAGCATCTCGCAGAAAGGGGACCTGGTCTTTTCTTCGTATCAGTGGAACGGTTACAAATTAGCTTCGATAGAGAATGCCCGACCTATCCTTATCCCGCCGTCGTATCACGTCCGGATTGATCCGCCGTTTTCCGGCTCGCCGGCTGACCACGATTCCATTGCTACGCCGATGCGCCATAACGATATCGCGGTCCCGGAATTTCCGTCAGAGCCATACCGAAGCACTACGACTAGCATGTCTTTTTACCCGGTTCTCCTGTTCGACAATTACAATCAGCATACGAGTTTTCTCGACGAAATTAAGGCGGGAGTATATTTTAATTCCACGGATGTCGTCGGCAAGTACGATATATTCGGCGGGGCGACAATCAACGAACTTCTCGAACGCGACCTTTTCCTCCAGCTGAATTACAACGACGTCATACCCGGGTTGTCCGCGCTCGGAATCTTTCCGCGGTTCACACTATCAGCGTACAACATCTCGCGCCAGGCACACGGCTCGATTGGCCTTGGTCTGGACACAGTGCAGGTTCCGGTGACTTACGATCTGATTGAGGTCGATGCCGCCTTCGGCGGACCCATCATAACGCCATCCCTCAACCTCGCACTCGGTTTCACTTTCGACATGTATAGCGCTACAATTTCAGGATTTCTTCTCCCTAGCGGCCTGGGCTACACTCCTGCAATCGGGTACACTTATTTTCTTGGAAGGACATTTTACGCACAATTTGATTTTGACGGAATAACACCCGCAAGAAACTCGTGGATCAATCCGCTGGGAATCCGCACGCGATTGAGACTCTCAGCCGCACTTGACAGGCTGAACAACGGCAACTTCGAAGGTAATACCAATCTGATTATTCCGATATACGTTCCTTACAATTTCGTCCAGGTGGAACTCATGAATTACGCCGCTATGCCGCTCCTCAGGGACGACGACGCGATAGCGGTAAAGGTCCATTTCGGCTACACGTTTGGTCCGGAGATCAACAACTTCTTTGACTTTTACGCCGGTGGGTTGGTCGGGATGAGAGGCTATCCGTTCTATGCGCTCGGAGGCAACAAGCTCCTGACGCTGAACGCTACTTACAGGTATCCGCTTTTCAGAGACGTGGACAAACAGATTCTCCAGTTCTACTTGAGCGACGTGTATCTTTCAGCGTACGGTGATGTGGGAAATTGCTGGAACGGCAATCCTATCGGGACGAGATTTAAGAAGGACGTGGGGTCGGAGCTGAGAATGAGCGGATTTTCATTTTATAGTTTTCCAACGGCGATTTTCTTCGACGCAACTTATGGCCTCGATAGGTTCACTACACAGCTCCGGGATTATTCGACAAGCGTTACGTACGGCAAGGAATGGAGATTCTATTTTGGATTGACATTCTCCTTCGACATCGTAGATTTCGGGAGACGGCTATGAAAAAGATTTTCCTTACGTTGATCGCACTAAGTGCAACTGCAGCGGCACAGTCGAAGGCAAGCCATGTACAGAGTGTCGTCTTTCTCGGGGACGGGAATTCATCACAGTCTCGATTGACGGGAGTGTTGTCGCATGACTTGTTCGTTTCGAAAGGCGATTCCAGTCACGAGGATTCAATCTCGCGCGTCGAAACCAGATCTGCCCTGAAAGCTGGATTCTTCTCTCTGGTTATTCCAGGTGCGGGTCAACTGTATAATGGCAACTACTGGAAGGCGGCAGGATTCTTCGCCGTCGAAGTTGCAGGGTGGATGGTGAACGCGGTATGGAATCAGAAAGGGAACAACCAGACCAACTTTTTCCAAAACTACGCAGACGGCAGTGCGGCGGACAAGTACGCCGACGGGCACTATAGTGTTGCGCGTTACGCGCAATGGATCCAACAGAACTACAAGAGCTTCGAGGACAAAGGGATTCCCATAGCGGGCGGCCAGTATGCGCCTGTCACTGATCCCACCACCGTGAATAATTATATATCTCTAATATTACCCAGCAGCGGCGGACCTGCGCCATGGGACGAGGTCAACTGGGTTGCGCTTAACAAAGTTGAAGCGGCACTTGGTGGCTATTTCTCACACATGCTCCCCGCTCATGGCGAACAGCAATACTACGAACTCATCGGCAAATACCCACAATTCCGGGAAGGGTGGTATGATGAGAACCTTGCCATTACCTCGTACGACTCCCTGCGTAGTGATACCCCGAACAGCGGTTACTATATGGGACAGCGCGGAAAGGCGAACAACCTCTATGCGGTGGCACTCACAGCTGTGAACGTGGTGATCGCGAACCATTTTGTCTCCGCTATTGAAGCGGCTCTGTGGGCGCACAATAATAAAAGAATTATTGAGCCGACTGTCGGGCTCTCACCTTTGCCGGATGGACTCGGTTATCAGACCGAGGTCCGACTGGCGATACATTTCTAAGAGATGCTCAGCAGAATTTTCTATCCAGCGCGCGGGAGGAACTTCCTTTAGAATGCGCCGGTATGCGGTGCTTCGTCACTTCTACCGATCCGTCTTCCATGACTGAAATCTCATTGAATCTCTGACGTGTGTCTCCAGCGCCAGCCTCAGCGTCTGATTTCGACTCTATTGTGTTCAGTGCCGTGCTCGAGAATGTCATACCGGACTCGGTGTAAATCCCTTCTATGTGAGTGTGGCCGTGTAGGACTACCTCCACGCCGTTCTCGATGAATGAGGCCGCGACTATCTTTTTGCCATGAAGCTTAAGCGTCCTCGACTCGAACGCGCTGTACATTCTCGCAGCGATCGATTCGGTGTGAGGTTCGTACTTGTTGAAGTGGTGGTGGATCATTATCAGTTTCTTGAATCCCGATACCGATGGGTGCGATAATATGTTTTCAACCGATTCAAGTTGTGAATCAGACACGATTCCGTTCGAACCGAATGGGTTCAAAATGGGATGAAACCTGCTGATCGAATTCATTCCGATGAGCGCGACCGGTCCGACAAATTTCACGAAAGGGAAAAGGGATTCGTTGCTGACAGCTTTCTTTGGAAAAGTCTCCATGAAGGTACGCTCGAAGAGGGACACCTTTGCGTCATAATCGGTCATCCTGCAATGATTTCCGAATGAGAGAAGGTCTTCTGCTCTGTGGACCCCTCCGAAAATATCGTGATTCCCAATAGTGACGCTGAGTCTATCGTAGTCAAGTAACCCGAAGAATTTCAGGAGACGTCTTACCGATTTATAATCTCTATCCTCGCCGTGTCCAGTGATGTCTCCCGTGATCACCACATGATCATACCCCCCGTCAACCACATACGAGAGTATGTTCTTTAGCTTCAGTATGTTCCGTCTATTGTATTCCGGGCTGACATGAGTATCCGAGAGATGCGCGATCCTGAATTGCGGGCCATTCATGCTGATTTTGGTACTACTCAATTCCACGCATAAAATTATGCGTTAATTGTTAAGATTATGTTCGCAGATTATGACGAATTAATTAAGATTTGACTTGAAGGCAGGCGTGTAAATAATTATGGCGTGGTAATATCTGAGGCCCGAAGGGAAAATTTCTGGCCAAAGTATCTGGATGCCGATTGCGCTTTGGCAAGAGTATCGAAGAAGCCGTAGACACTGCTTCCGCTTCCCGACATAAGCGCGAAGATCGCACCCTGGGAATACATCTCTGATTTGAGCTTTCCGATTATTGGAAACTTATCAAAGATAGCTCCCTCAAAATCATTGGTTATCAGTTCTGGAAACCGACTGTAATCGTCTCCGAGCGACATCAGGGTTTCCTTCAGAGTTCTGGACAGGGCCCCTGTTGGACTTACAAGTGAATAGGCATACGGGGTGGGAACAGACTCCTCAGGCGTGACGGTAAGTATGTAGCTCTTTAGGTGAAAGTGCAGCGGTTCTATGATTTCACCCTTACCGGTCGCATATGACGGGATCTTCTTCAGAAAGAATGAAACGTCGGCGCCAAGCTGAGGAGAGATGTCCAGAAGCTCGATTTCACTCAGTGGATTCCCGTACAATTCCTGAAGTGCGAGCAGAACCGCTGCGGCATTCGAACTTCCTCCGCCAAGTCCTCCTCCGATAGGGATTCTTTTAGTCAGGACCATCTTCACTTCAGCATTAATGCCGGTTCGTTCGCAGAAGAAATGAAGAGCCCTCAGGCACAGGTTTGCATCCTCCTTAAGGGGGACGTTTGAATAAAATTCGTGTTTGTCCGACTTTGATATTTCCAATTCGTCCGACATATGGATTGGATAGAAGACCGTCTCGATGTCGTGGTACCGGTCAGATCTTTTCCTGATGACACGAAGCCCGATATTGATTTTTGCGGGAGCGAGGATTCGCAACTCCGACTCCATGCTTGGTTCATCTGAAAGATATAAAACGTGCTTGAGATAAGCACTACCCTTTCCGTCGGAACAGACCGCCATGAGATTTTAGCAGTGGGCTACTTTCAAAGTGAAGTGACATTGACAAATTCTCTTACTGTCATTCCCGTCCGACCGCAGGATCGGCGGCCGGATCGTGGGGACGTGCTCTTAGCGGGAATCTATCTCCATTCTCAACCATGGATTCCCGA